>NZ_JAYWVC010000440.1:0-3125 GCF_036281785.1 Streptomyces chiangmaiensis
AGCCGCCTGAACGGGCAAAACGAAGGGCCCCGCTGATCGTCAGCGGGGCCCTTCGTCAGGCTGCCCGACCCTCTTTGCCCCGGAGAGATCCGCGGCCCTTGACGTTTCGGGGGCTGTGCCACCTTCGGGCGCACCTTCAGGGCCACCAGGAGGACTCGCCCGCCGGTCCGGCCCGCGCGGAGGTGCCGCGGCCCGGACCGGCGTCGTGGCTGGTCAGCCGATGGTTGCGATGCCGTCGGTGGTGATGGTGGGGCGGCCCGAGGTGCCGACCACGACGATCTTCAGGGTGTGTTTAGCAGAGCTGGACCAGGTCTTGGTCCAGATCGCCTGCCGGTACAGGGTGGTGGAGGACTTCAGGTCCACCGTGGTGACCTTGGTGCCGTCAACGTAGATGTACGCCTGGCCGGAAGTGGAGGCCCGAGAGACGATCCAGGCCACCGAGCGTCCGGTGAAGGTCCAGCTGATCGAGGCCCCGGCCGACGAGGAGCTGTAGGAGTAGCCGCCCAGGTAGCTGGTGCTGCTCTTGCGGGTCCAGCTACCGGTCCGGGTGGTGGAGGCCTCCTGGATGATCGACGGCGTGCGGTAGACGGAGGCGCCGGCGGTGTTGCCGGCCACGTCATACGCCTTCAGGGCGAACAGGTCCGAGGTGCCAGGCTTGGCGGTGGTGTTCCAGGAGGTCACGGTCGGGCCGAAGGTGGCCGAGGACGGAGAAGTCGCCACGACCTTGGCCAGCGCCGCGTTGTCTGCGGCCTTCCAGGTCACCGTGACGGGGACCGCCGTGGAGTTGACCGTGCCGGTGCGCACCTTCACGCCGGGAGCGGTCGGGAAGGTGGGCGCGGTGGTGTCGCCGACGAGGGTGACTCCGCTGGACAGTGTGGTTGACCCGCGAACGTGGGTGGCGCGTACCTGGACGGTGTGGCTGCCGGCAGCGACCGAGATCGAGGCGGAGCGGCTGGAGCCGGAGGTGTGTGCCACGGCCCTTCCGTCGACCAGGACGTCGAATCCGGAGATCACCTGCGACGGCGTGGACGTCGTCCAGCTCACCGTGGCCGAGCCCTTGGTGTAGTAGCTCGTCCCGGACTTGGCCGCCCCGCCGGACATCCCGGTGACGGCGACACCGCTGACCGGGCCGGCCGCGTAGGAGCGGACCATGCCCAGGGCGTTGTAGAGCTGGTTGCCGGGGCAGTCGGTGGCGAAGCCGTTGCGGTGCCCAGAGATCACGTTGAACTTGTAGCTCGTGCCCGCGGTGAAGCCGTAACTGTCAGAGGCCCCCTCGGTCAGATACGCGGTACCGGTGCCAGGGTTCACGCCGGTCATGCCGAACTTCCAGGCCGCGATCCGGGCGATCGAGCCCAGCATCGCCGTGCTCGGCTTGGCTCCGGGGAAGGTGCTGGCCGTGGAGTCGCCGCCGCTGAAATCGGTGTAGGTGCCGATAGCGGCCACTCCCATGCTGTTGGTGTTGAACCCGTACGTCTGGGCGCCGACGATCGGCAGCGCCATCCCGCCGAAGCGGCCCTCAAAGATGGTGCCGCACTTGTCGACCAGGAAGTTGTAGCCGAGGTCGCGCCAGCCCTGGTTGAGGTGCTCCGCGTAGATGCCCCGCACGATCGCCGGTGAGTCCGAGCAGGAGTAGTTGTTCGTGGTGTCCGTGTGGTGGACGTACATCACCTTCACCGACGATCCGTACAACGGGTAGCCGGATTCCCGGGCGCACTCGTCCGCGCCCCATCCGGCCCTGGTGACCATCGGCGGCGGTGCCACCGTCGAGGTGGTGGTGGCCGGCATCGGGTCCGGCGGGGTCTGCGACGCCGACGCGGAGGGGCTGGCCGATGAGGTCGGGCAGGACGGGTACGCCTGGGCCAGCGTCGGGAGCTGGCTGGGCCAGGAACTCGCGGACGCGCTCGGCGAGGCGGAGGCAGAGGCCGCAGTGGACGGCGAGGCAGAGGCCGAGGCCGTGGCCGTCGTGGTGGCCGTGGGTGAGGCGGAGTCCGTCGCGGTCGGGGTATCCGGAGCGCCAGCGCTTCCGGAGGCCGTCGCAGTGTCGGTCGCAGTGGCGCTGTCTGTCGGCGTGGCGGTGTCGGTGGCCGTCGCGTCCATGGCGTAGCCCGCCAGGCCCATGCCGGAGCCCGTTTGCCCGCTAGTGCCGGTGGTGGCCTTGCCCGGATCGATCAGGTCCACCCGCAGCCCGGCGGGCAGCGCGGTCGCGTTGTGCGCGCCGGCCGCGCGGACCTGGATGCCGTTCGACGGCCCCGACCACATCGGCGACATCCCGCCGCGCACACCAGGACGGTTCAGCTCGGCGGGGTCGGGGATGTCGTCGGGCTGCTGCATCTTCAGCCACTGCGTCCAGTGGCCGCTGTTGGCGGAACGGGTCCGTACCTCCACCGCGCCGCGCAGCTTTGTGCGTGCACCGTTCCAGGTGACGCCCACCATGCTGAAAGGAGCCGTGGACCTGGCCCCCAGTGCCTTGAGTGACGCGCTGGCCCCGGTCAAAGGCAGCGAGTGCACATGCGTCTTGATCGGTCCCGGCGCCGCCGACGCTCCGGCACCGCCGCCCGACCCAGCCATCGCGACGGCCGCCACGGCCACGCCACCTCCTGCGACGAACGCCCCCAGCGCCATCCACGTGCGCGTTTTTTGGAACGCGGCTCGACGCACGTGCCCAACCTTGTGTTGAGTTCTCATGCCCCACCCTGAAGGAACGTGGCATCACAGGCCACATGTTCGAAACCTGGGGTTTGGTGACGTGCTCCACGCGGAGCGACGCTCATCCCCTTGTTATGCCTGCCCTAGCCTGGGCACAGCTGTCACAGCGCAGCCTAAGGGCTGTCCCGTAAGCAGTTGCCCATGGTTGGCCCAACCCTTCCCCAGGCCAGCACGCTAGCCTGCTCGGGCTTGAACGTCGGCTAGCGCCAAGGAGGATGCGTGGGCGGCTCGATAGCGGCGTGTTGGTCATCGCTGCATTGGGTGTCGTCGGCACCCTGGCCTCGGGACTCCTCACGCAGCGTGCCGCTGCACGTGCCCGGATGGTGGAGCTGGAACATGACCAGCGTCACCGGCGGGACGAAGGGGATCGGAACGGCGCCAGGCCATGTTGGGGTTGCGCCCCGGTGGACACGAGCACA
>NZ_JAYWVC010000441.1:0-3120 GCF_036281785.1 Streptomyces chiangmaiensis
CGCCGACAAGCACATGGAGGGTGTCCGCTTCACCCGGTGGCTGCTCTCACCGATCCCCACGTTCCTGCTGTGGCGCCGTATGAAGCTGTGGGAGCTGCGCTCCTACGAGCAGGTCATCAAGCTCGAACAGGAACGCCTCGTCTACCAGGCGAGCCTCCACTCCCGCTTCGGCCGCGCTTGGCGCCGCAAGGCCCCAGTGGAATCGCTCATGCCCCTGAGGCTGGCCAAGTACGGCGTCCCCTTGTCCGAGACAGCCCTGGCCGGGCTGGCAGCTGCGGGCATTGATGAGCTGCCGATTCAGTTCACCGTCGCACGAACCCCGGTTACCGCGCATCGGCAGAGCCCCGAACTCGAGGCCGCCCTCGACCAAGAGAAGGAACTGACGCAGGCGGGCGGCGCGGAGCCCCAACCGGTGGTCGAGGCGGGAGCTGCGCACCCTGAGCAGTCACGTGAACTCGGCGGCGAAGGGGACACCCAACACCTCGCCAACGCCTACCAAGACTGGATGGCCGCCTTTGGACTCGAGCCCACGAGCGCGCAGTTCGCTCTGTGGCTCCAAGACCAGTACGGCATCGCCACCGCGGCCGGCGGCCCACTTTCCGACGAGCAACTCGAACCCCTGCTGCGACTCCTCAAGCAGCGTCACGCGCCCTCAATCGAGAACGAGACCGAACCCCAAGCTCAGCACGACACGGACGACGGATGGGCTGACTACTTCTACAACGCCTGGCTCGCATACGCGCAGGAGTATGGGGCCTACCCTGATGCTGCAGCCCTCGCCACGTACGTCTACGAGCGGGACCAGATCACCGGCGGCGACGGCCTGCCCATCACGGGCGAGGACGTGGAGTACTTCGTCTCCGCCTTCCGGCAGCGCGAGTTCGGCGAGATGAAGCCGCTCGCCTATGAGGAAGCCGAGCCTGCCGCACAGGCGTCTTCTGGCGATCCCCTCTCGAACGAGGACGCGCTTGAGGAGATACCGGCCGGCGCGAGCGCGCACCCCGCCAAGGAGGATCGCGTTCCCAGGGTGAGCGCGGCCATCGATGACCGGCCGGGCGAGGGCGAGGGGGCCGGGGAGCCCGCCGCGTTGACCACGGTCGACCGTTACTACCTCGCCTGGACGGAGTACCAGACCGAGCACGGCGAGGAACCCAAGGCCGAGCAGCTGTCCGCCTACCTTGCAAGCAGGAAGGGCATGAACGGCCGCGGTGGAAAACCGGTCAGCCCCTCCACCCTGCGCCGCTACCTGCTGCCATTCCGGGTGTACAACCTCTGGGCCGAGCAGCGGGTGCGCAACGATGCCCCGTTGCTTGACGCCATTGCGCAGGAGTGCGCAGCCCACGGGATCACCGCGCAGCACAACAAGCCCATCACCCCCGACTACATCTCAGCGCAGGCCGTCGACTTCGAGCGGCGCTGGCAGGCACTGACCCGCCACCACACGCAGCCCCAGCAGTGAGAAACCGCCCCTGCTCGCCACTACGCAACATCAAGCATCAACCGGCTGCGGGGGCGCGGGATGATGATGTGGTGAGGGGTCCGCCGGGAGGTGGACGGCGCCTGATCCCCCCATACGGCAGGAGAGCCGGGTATCTGCCATGGCGCCGCCTCGTACCAGCGATACTGGATGCATGGATGTGACGACCACCGCCCCCCGCGCCGAGGTGCTGCGGGACCGTTACCGCAGTCGGCTGCCCGAGCGCCTGCAGGAGCTGGCCGGTCCCGTCGAGGGAACTGTCGACCTGCCGCTCCGCATCGTCTGGTCCGGGCGGACGAGCTACAGTCTGGACCGCCCGAAGTCCCGCATGACGCTCTACCGAACCGTCCTGGCTGAAGGCCTGCGGGAGGACCTGGCGGCCTTCCTGCACCACCGGCTGCTGGCCGAGCAGTGGCCCGTTCTGCGTCGCTTGGTCAGCCCGTACATCCGCGAGGTCTGGGAGGACGCCTTCCCCGAGCTGCCCCGCACCGCTCCGGCCGATGCGACGGCCGCGTGAAGCTCACCCCGCTCCACGAGCGTCTCCTTGCCGACATCCTCGACCTCGGCTCCCCCTATCCTCTGGTCCTCACCGGCGGATACGCCGTGCAGGCCCATGGCCTGGTCGAACGCTTCAGCCGTGACCTCGACGTCGCCACCGAGAATCCCGCGCCGATGGACGAGATCGTCGCTGCCCTCACAGCCGGCCTCACCGCGCGCGGCTGGCGGACCACGCATGTCCAGACCGACCCGCTCAGCGGCCGGTTCCTTGTCACCGACCCGGACACCGGCGAGGAGTGCGAGGTCGACGTCCTCAAGGAGGCATTCTGGGCCCCTCCCGCCCAGACCCCCTACGGCCCCGTCCTCTCCCTCGACGACGTGATCGGCACCAAGGTCCGCGCCCTCGCCGACCGCGGCACCGTCCGCGACCTCATCGACGTCCGGGCCGCCTCCCGTCACCGCTCCACCGCCGACCTCGAATCCCTCGGCCGCCGCCGCGCCCCCGACGAGTTCAGCCTGGAAAACCTCCGTGACCGGCTCACCGGTGCGGACTGGTACGAGGACGAGGACTACGCCGCGTACGGGCTCACCTCCCGGCAGATCGAAGAGCTCAAGACGTGGGCGCTGGCGTGGGCGCAGGACCTGGGGGCACGGATCCACGACGAGAACGCCTGACAGGAGGCCGCACCCCTCTCCCGACGGCGTGATCACGCGCTGGTTGCGGTGTCGAGGATCTCATCCCGGACGGTCCTGCCACCGGACGGGTAGAGGGCGCAGCCCCAGTGGTCGGCGAGGGCGGCGACGAGCGCCAGCCGCGCCGGCCGGTCGGAGCGGATCGGGTTCCGACGTCCGCCCGAGGATGCCGCGGGCACCGGTCCCCGGCGGGGTCGGTGATCTCGATGCGGAGGCAGCGTCTCGATGCCGCGCAGGCAGGCCACGCGGCGCACGGCCGGGCAGCACTCGAGGCGGCTGGCCGTGTCGGCGATGCGCTGGTTGAAGCGGTGGCAGAGGATCTCCAGGCTAGGGCTGACTCCAGACCGTTAGCGAAGGTGAACTGTCCGCATCGGCGAACCGCTGCTTGCGCAGCCACTCGCACCGACACACTTGAAGCGCACGTTCACGCGCTCCATCACCAAATACCTCCG
>NZ_JAYWVC010000442.1:0-3116 GCF_036281785.1 Streptomyces chiangmaiensis
ACCCTGCGCAGCAGGGTTCTACCCGCTGCGCGGGTAGAACCCTGCTGCGCAGGGTTCAAGGGGGAACCCCCGTGCGTTGCACGGGGGTTGACGGAGTGACACCTCCCCGCTGCGCGGGGAGGTCCGGCTCGGCGCTGCGCTTCGAGCCGAGGGTCCCTTTCGCTGCGCTTCAGGGACTTGTTGTGAAGCCTGCTGGCGCAGGCTCAGGCAGCCCCGGTTCCCGGGGCCTTGGGGTCCGTCCGCTGCGCTCCCGGACCCAGCCCGCTTCGCGGGCTGCTGGCCGCAAGGGGCGGGTGGGTTGTTTCCTTCGCGGAGAACTTTCCGGGAATCCGGATTCGGGGTTGGTGCCTTCCGGGCTGGAGATCGCGGTGGTTGTGCTGCGGGGGCGCAGCACAAGAAGTCGCTCAGCTGACTCGAACCCGTGATGTCCGTTTCCTCTTCGTTGGACAGGCATCCAGGTCTGTCCCCTGTCGTGGTGTCAGTTTCGGGGTGTGTACCAGGGCACCACGCGCAGCAGGAGGTCGAGGGTTGGCCGTCCTGGTGCGGGCGCGGGTTGGGTGGTCTGGAGTCATGCTCGGGATGGGTTCCTTGGAGTTGGCGGGTTGCCGGGTGGTGTTGGTGACCAGTGAGCCAGAGAGGGGCGCCGAGTCCGGCTGATCTGCAGGTGGTTGGTGAACTCGCCGTGCGGGGCGTGACGGTGGGCCAGTTGGAGAGCTGGCGGGGGTGTTGCCGCGTCATCGGCAGCGGGGGCTTGGGCGGGGCCAGGGGTGGACGGGGTCGATGCTGTGGTGGTGGAGAGCGCGGCGGTGTTGGCGCGGCATCTCGGTAGGGGCGTGATCGGCGGCTGGTCGTGTTGGAGTGGTTCGCCGAGGCCTTGCATGCCCGTGCGGCCGGGGGGCCTGTGCCGGAGCCCCGATCGGGGCTGTGCGTCAGGCGCTTGTGCGGGTGCTGGAGCGGTCGGTGTCGCGGCGGCTGGTGGAGTTCGCCCGGGCTCGGCCGGGGCGGGTGAGGAGGGGCAGGATGCGCTCGCCGGCCGGCTTCTGGGGCCGTACCGCGGGCTGCGAACCCGGCGCTGGTGCGTGCGGCGACCGAGGCCGACAAGGAGGTGCCGGAGGGAGCCGAGTTCGGGGGTCTGGTGCACGTGGTCGCCGCGATCGGTCTGGGAGCGCAGGAAGTCGGGGCGGATGCGCTGGCCGAGGCCTCCGCCGCGTTCGGCATGTTCGGGCTGACACGGTCGAGGACTGGGCGCAGATTCAGGATCGGTGAAGTGGCTTGCGGCGCCGTGCCGGGCCCAGCGGGGAGCTACTCTCCCTGGGGCCGGTTCGCCACCACCGCGGCCTGCACGGCGCTGCGGATCTCCGTGTCGACGCGCCGCTCGTCCTCCAGCTCCCAGAAGTGCCGCGCGCTGCCGGGGAACTCACGCAGCACCGAGGCGACGACTTGTGCACCGTGGCCGGACAGGGAGCGCAGCCAACTTTTGATGGAATCCTGCGGGTTCCACTGATCGAAGCGGTCGTCCCAGGTGCACATGCCTCGCACGGCCGTCTCCAGCAGATCCCACTGCTCTTCGTGAGCTGCGATGCGGCTCACCCGCAGCAGCCAGTAAATGGCCCGTTCGGCTTCGGTGAAGGCTGGCCACTGGCCGCG
This sequence comes from Streptomyces chiangmaiensis, assembly GCF_036281785.1. Taxonomy (NCBI): domain Bacteria; kingdom Bacillati; phylum Actinomycetota; class Actinomycetes; order Kitasatosporales; family Streptomycetaceae; genus Streptomyces; species Streptomyces chiangmaiensis. The sequence continues at coordinate 1,648 of NZ_JAYWVC010000442.1, forward strand.
GTCACCGTCGACCTGAGCCGCCATGGCCTGCACCAGGGTGATGGCCTGGGCTGGATTGGCCAGGAGCGCAGGTTCGGCGACCTCCAGGTCAATGCGGGCGACGGCATCGAGGTACAGCTCGTAGTTGTCGGGCTGGTCGACGGCGAGCTGGACCAGCTGCCCGGCTGCGTCCTCGTCCCCTTCGGCGACGGCTTCGAGTAGCCGCTGGGCCCGGGTGATGGGCAGTTCGGTCCGTGGGCTGGTCTCACGTTCGATGAGCGCGACGAAGGCCGCCATGTCCTGGGGGCGGGCGGCCGGATCCGGGTAGGTGGCCTGGCGCACCACCCCGCGCCACGGCCCTGGCGGAGGGAGCAGCGGGACGTTCGGCTGGGGCCAGGTGCCGGTGAGGATCCACCCGATGACCTGCCCGAGGCTGTAGATGTCGCTCGCCGGGCAGGCGCCGTCGTGGGGGTCGGTCGACAGCTCCGGTGCGGCCCAGCCGGGCGATCCGATCGACGCGTTCGTCAATGGCTTGTCGATGCTTGTCTCGCCGCGCGGGCGCCGTGCGATCCCCCAGTCGGCCACGGTCCATCGGCCGTTCAGGAGCAGGATGTTCGACGGCTTGATGTCCCGGTGGATCCACCGTTGTGCGTGGGCTTCGGCCAGCGCGGCAGCCACGGCGTCGACGAGTTCGCGCAAGGCCTCGTCGCTTGTCAGCTCGGTGCGCTTCTCCTCGACGGTGGAGTCCGCCATCGGCATGACGAACCAGTCGTAGGCGGGGCTGAAGTCGAGGACGGGCATCACATGGGGGTGTCCTCCCAGCCGCTGGGCGACCGTCACCTCGCGCGCCATCCGCCGCCGAGCTCCGGAGTCTTGCCGGCGCCGCCGTTTGAAGGCCACGACCGCGCCCGAAGCCTTGTGCTCGGCCTTGAACACGTCGGCCTGGCCCGCGCGGGCCATCGGCAGCCGTTCCAGGGCGTAGTCCTTCTTTATGCCCCGGGCGGAGTCGTGCACCAGGTCGTAGCCGGCGGGCTGGGCTTCGGCGCTGGCGACCAACTGGTCGGTTCCCGGGGAGGGGCGGTGCCCGATGATGCGGGTCAGGACCGGCCTCAGGAGGACGGGATCGTTGTCGGGCACCGATGCCAGGAGGTAGGCCGGTCCGTCGTGCGGGGCCTGTGTCAGGCCGAGGATGCGGTCGAGCCGGTATTCGACAAGCGGCTCGCTGGAACGGTCGCCCACAGTGGTGCGGTGCAGGGTGATGCGGTTGCCTGACCCGTCGGGCGAGGCGGTCAGGACCGTGTCGGGGCCGGTGACGAGCAGGTGCCCGGGGTAGTGGCCGGCGGTGCGGATCCAATCCTCTTGTCGTCCCAGGCCCGTGGTGCGGCTGAGATCGGCGACCGCGCTGTGCCCGCTGGCGGCCAGGAAGAACCGGCGGCCGCCCAGCCAGGCCGCGGAGCGCACCGCGGCCTCGAACGAGATCGGGTAGCGCA
>NZ_JAYWVC010000443.1:0-3097 GCF_036281785.1 Streptomyces chiangmaiensis
GGACTGGGACCTCGTTCGTGTTCGTGGTGTGCGTCACACCAGGAACGATGGGGCCCCAGGGCGAGATTTGTCGATTAGTTGTCGATCTGCTGGTGGTGATGTATGGCATCGATCTCAGCTATGGTCGCAGCTCATGAACCTGGGAAGCGTCGATCTCAACCTGCTCCTGGCGTTGGACGCCCTGCTCGCCGAGCGGAACGTAACCCGGGCGGCCACCCGCGTGGGGCTCAGTCAGCCCGGCATGAGCAGCGCTCTGGCCCGGTTGCGGAAACTGTTCGGAGACCCGCTGCTCGTTCGCGAGGGCACGACGCTTGTTGCGACGGCACGCGCCGAAGCGCTCGCACAACCTGTCCGCGAGGCTCTCGACATCATCCAGCGCGCGCTGAACGACCGGCTCGGCTTCGACCCTGGCACCGACGAGTGCACGGTCAGGGTCAACTGTTCCGATTACAGCGTGCTCATGTTGATCGGGCCGCTCGTGCGCCGTCTGGCCGTCGAGGCGCCCGGTGTCACGATCCAGGTCCGGCCCCGCTCGCCCGATCCTGCGCGGATGCTGCTCGACGGCGCGACAGACCTTGTCATCGAGCCGACGGCGATCATGGGAAAGGTCTCCCTGCCGTCGCAGCGGCTGTACACCGATCGATGGTTGTGCTGCGTCTGGGAGGGCAACAGCCAGGTCGGTGACGAGCTGAGCCTGCAGACATACCTGCAACTCGGCCACGTCGTCTATTCGATGGGGGGGCACGTACCGGTCGCCGTCGTGGACACCTACCTGGCCCAAATCGCGCTGCGGCGACGGGTCGAATTCACCGTGGAGAGCTTCCTGCTCGCGCCGACGGTTCTGGAGGGCACCGACCTCGTCGCGTTCGTGCTGGAGCGAGCAGTCCCCCTCCTGCAACGCACCGCGGCGATCCGGCTGCTCGAACCCCCCCTGCCGCTTCCACCGATCACCCAGACGCTGTGGTGGAGCCCGCACCGCACCACGGACCCGGCACTCGCGTGGGTCCGGGCGAAAATCAGCGAGATCGCCGCCGAACTGGATGCTCCTGACGCGTGAAGAGACTGTGCCGGGCCCTACGGAAGTTTCACGAACGGTGACAGGAAGGACCGCGCGACCGGAGTGTCCAGCCGGTAAGACACATTCGTCGCGTAGCAGGGGGTGTCGCCGGTGATCGTGGTGGCCGCAAGGATGTTCTTGCCGTCGATGGCCGCGAAGTTGGGGCCGCCGGAGTCACCGTAGCAGGCACCCCCGTTTCCCTGTGGTGCGGTCATGGCCAAGCGCACCCAGGCACCGTTGAGGGCGTCGAAGGTGACGGGCGCCTTCATGCGGACGCCGCCGCCCGGATGTGTCTGACCGCCCGGGCCGTTGACCGCTTCCTGAGTGCCGTATCCGGCGACGAACCAGTTGGTGGAGTTCAGCTTCTGCGGGCCGAGGGCGCCCAGCTGGTTCGCGGTCGGCAGGGTGGCCGGCGTGAAGGACCAGCGCGACTTGACCTTCGCGGCGGGCAGTTCGATCACCGAGATGTCGTGCGGGTCCGAGGCAGGGCCCGGGTAGGCGGGGTCGGTGTGGGCCATTCCCTGGACGGCGACGGCGTTCGCCTGGGCGGCCGGATCGTCCGGGTACTGCTGCGCTGCGGCGTCCAGCCCTCCTTGCACGTCCTGGTCGAGCGAGACGTAGAACCTCACGTTCTCCGGCCAATCGGTGGTGCAGTGCGCAGCGGTGAGGAACGTGTCCGCGTCGATCATCGTGCCGGAGCAGACCCAGTCGACCCGGTCCGGCGTCGCCGGGTCGTCGTCGCTGTCCCAGGTCGCCACGAGAGCGCCGACCTCGGTTCGCTCCGGGGCGGGGGCCGCGTTGTAGGAGTTGATGGCGGAGGAGGGCAGCGCGGTGGCGAGCACGGTGGCGCAGGCCGCTGCGGTGACGGCGGTGGCGCGTATGGCGGTCAAGAAGAACCCCTTCGATGGGTGTGGGACGGGTGTGCTCCTGCGGGGGTGAGGGCATTGAAGCGGCGGTGGCGCTTCGTGACAAGAGAGGGTCGCCTCCGAACAGGTCATGCTCCTGAACCTCTGCAGCGCGCCGAGGCACTCGCCGCACTCGCCCTGACCACCTCGCTGTCCGCGCAATCGGGGGCGGCGAAGAGCTCACCCTCAGGCGGACGCCACGGACCCCGATACGTCGCTGTTTTGCGCCGGGCTGCTGCCTGTCGACCTACCTCTACTTGCCGTTGTCGCTGATGTCGCCTGCCTTGGCGTTTCCGGACGCATTGTCTGCGCCACTGGGATGGTTGCCGGAGTCGCCGGTGCTTCCTCCCTGGCCCCTGCCGGAATCCGCGGCGCCGGCGCCGGGTTTGCTCTGGCTGCCCGGCTTGTTCGGTTCGGCTGTCGCCCGCGCCAGCCGCTCGGAGCAGTACGCGGTGACCTTGTCCTCGCCGCCCGCAGCCGCGACGAGCCGCTGCCAGGCTGTCGCTTCGAGCGCCTTGCCGCGGTTCTTGGTCTGCTCGTAGGCGCGGCAGTGGGCCTCGGTGTCCTTGGCGGTGGCCGGATGCTTCGTCGGTCCGAGGCCGCGGGAAGACGCAGTCCCACCGCCCGGTCGGTCCGAGGTGACCGCCGATGGGTTCGCGGTCCCGCGGCCGGCACCGTCTGCCGACGAGCCCACCGAGCCGATGGCCGCGACAGCTACGCCGCCCAGGGCGATGCTGGCGAACACCACGCCCAACGTCGTTTTCACAGGGTGCCCGGTACGCCGCTCCGCGGGCAGCCGCCAGTCGTCCCGGCGTCGGGTGCGCGCCCGGTGTGCCCCCGCGGCGCGGGCGGTCCGGAAGGCGGCCACGGCCTGCTGCTCAGCCCTGGGGTCGAGATCACCTCCGCGCATGACTGCGGCCAGCGCTGTCTCCAGCGCGCTGTCGTCATGCCCATCCCACCGGCCGGACTCGGCGCCGTCAGGGTGCACGCCTGGACGGCCGGGAACTCCGTCGCCGCTCAGCCATTTACCCATGTCCGTTTCCGCTCCTGTCCGACCTGTTCGCTTCGTTCGACGTGCCGGGCCCCTGATGTCTGTTCGCCTGCCCTTTGCGGCCTTCGTCGCTCATTTCGACTT
>NZ_JAYWVC010000444.1:0-3080 GCF_036281785.1 Streptomyces chiangmaiensis
GATCGGCCAGTTGTGTGGGATCTGCTTCAGCGCTGATGCGGCCGAGTTGCTGCATGCGCTCGATTCCATCGCGGAAGATGTCCCTCCGTCCGCGGCCTGCCGGTCGGTGAGGTTCGCGGCCTTCTGCAGCACCGTGACCAGCGCGAGCCGGCCCGGCGACCAGCCCGGCTTGCCTGCCCGCCCGAACCCGTCGGCGAAGGCAGCGTCCGGGAACACCTCGCCCAGCCGGTCGCAGACCTGCACCGTCAGTGGGGCCTCCCGCCTGCCCGAGTACATCATCTGGATCGCCGCCGCGATCTGCGGATCCGGCAGAGGCCAAGGCTGGGGCTGCACCGACACGACACGCTCCGATCCGAGAAGACCCACGAGTGATCACCAGCGCTCATGGTCCACCGCCTGCTCGTCGCGCTGCTACCCCTGGCGCACGGGCAGACCCACGACCGACTCCGCCAGTCATCTCGACGCCTACCAACCCGGCTTCACTACATGGCAGTTGGAATTAACCACCAAGATCGGACAACGTCGCGGGCGATCTGCGCTAGCAGGCTGCCTCTCTGGTAGGCGGCGATCAGCATGTGTGCGAGTCGCGCCGGATCCGCCGACGCGTCGAGTGGTCCGGCATATTGCATCCGCTCGAGTCCCGCTCGGAAGATGTCCCGCCATTCGGCGAAGACGGGGTGAGATCGTCGTGGACATCCAGATCGGTCTTGACTATCTCGCTCGCGAGGGATCCGAGGCTGCAGCCGTTCTCGAACGGGCGACCGGAGACGACGAAGAAGTCCGCCCACTCCTGGTACGCCTCGATCGTGTCGAAGTCGGCGAACCGTGCGCTTCGGTGGAAGCCGGGCACGCTCTCGGCCTGCCAGTCGTTGACGGCGCGCACCAGCTCAGCTGCGAGCCGCTGACCCCCGCTGCTCTTCGCACCAGCTCGTTGTTCGTCGCGTGGACCCCCCGCATGTAGATCAAGTCCGCGGCGTGCTCGAGGATGCGACCTCGCGTCGCCAGCCCCCTGCCCGTGAGCCCGCGAAGGCCACGCGATCCATCGTTCATCTGCATGTCACCACCCTGACCGCAGATTGGGCTAGGCGGCCTAATCCGAACAGGATTGGGCTTGACAGCCCATTCCGCGTCGTGTTCACTGCAAGTGGGCCCAGTAGCCCAGACTGATACCGACCCGAGGACCACCACCATGTCTCGTCTCAGCACGCCCGAGCTCACCGACATCGACGCCAAGACGCAGGGCACGCTCGACGCCATCGCCAAGCAGTTCGGCTTCGCTCCGGGCATGTTCACCACGCTCGCCGCCAACCCGACCGTCCTCGAGATCGTGATGGGCCTGCAGGGCAGCATCGCGAAGCTCCTCGACGCGAAGACCCGCCACACGATCGCGCTGGCCACGTCCCACTCCAACGACTGCGACTACTGCTCGGCGCTGCACGGATACATCTCCGCGAACCTCGGAGGCATGTCCACCGAGGAGATCGAGCTGGCCCGCACCGGCGGCTCCACCGATCCCAAGCGTGCCGCCGTCGCCCGCTTCTCCCAGCAGGTGATCGAGACCCGCGGTCAGGTGGGCGACGAGGACATCGCCGCAGTCCGCGAGGCCGGGTACACGGACCCCGAGATCCAGGCGATCGTCACCGTCGTGGTCGTCACGCTGCTCACGAACTACCTCAACAACGTCAACGACACCGTCGTCGACATCCCCGGTGCGGGCGCGTAACCAGCGACGTCGAAACCGCGTCGACCGGCACGGAGGTCGCCCCGATGAGAGCGACGTTCACCACCTACTGACGTGACTCCAACGCCCAGAAACCACCTCCTGACCCGATCTCTCCGAACACGAAACGAAAACCGAGCATGGATCTCAACAATCTGATCACCAAGCACCTCACCCGCTACTTCGACCCGAACAAGAAGATCCCGGAGGAGACCTTCCAGCTCCTGCTGCGCTACCTGCGCACCTCGCCGACGACGATCAACATCCAGCCGAACCACTTCCATGTGCTGGAGACGCAGGCCGGCAAGGACAAGCTTGCGAACGCTCTCGTCGGCCGCTTCGAGGACAACCAGGAGAAGGTGCGGAACGCGTCGCACGCGATCGTGTTCACGACCCGCAAGACGATTCCCGACGAGCACTTGCAGGAGATCTTCGCGAAGGAACGCGCGGACGGTCGCTTCGCGGACCCGGAGACCCAGAAGGGATGGGAGGCTGGAGCGTCCGGCTTCCTGAAGATCCAGTCGGAGAACTATGGCGGCGACGTACTCCACTGGCTGGAGAAGAACACCTACCTCGTGGTCGGCGCGACCATGATGGCCGCCGCTTCTCTCGGAGTCGACGCCACCCCGTTTGAAGGGTTCGACCGCGCGGCGATCGACGAAGCGTTCGGCCTCACCGACACCGACTTCACCACAACGCTGATCATGGCGCTCGGGTACCCGGACGAGACGCGCGTCTCTCGCCAGCCGGTCTCGCGCTTCGACGCCGAGAAGATCTTCACCCACATGTGACGAACTGAGCGGGTGCGCGATCGGCGCGCCTGCTCGGTTCTGGGGGACTCGACTGTCCGGCGCCCGCACCTCTCCTCGACGGACGCCGGACAGTCGACCTCTACCGACCTCGAGGAGGCCAAGAGGTACGCAGACAGGACAGTTCAGAACCGCGCGGCCGCGCGCGCCGCAGAGCTCCCGGGTTCAGAGCACAAGCACCAGTTCACCGGCGACTGGGAGGTGTCGAAAGTCGGCGGCAAGGTGTTCATGCTGCAGACATCGATGCCTGGGGAGCCGGTCGTGATCCTCAAAGCCGATCCCTCAGATGCGGAGACGCTCCGCGCGTCGCACACGAGCATCTCTCGCGGCTACCACATGAACAAGAAGCACTGGATCACCATCAGACCTGGTGCGGGTATCGAGCAGGCGTTGGTGGACGACCTCGTGACCGAGTCGTACCTGCTCGTCGTCGCGGGCCTTCCCAGACAGAGCCGCCCGGTCGACCCCGACACTTTCAGCATTCTGCCGTCCGCCGGCTGACCGACGCGGCGCCAGACAAAAACAAAACCGGCCCTTCGCCGATCTGGCGG
>NZ_JAYWVC010000445.1:0-3062 GCF_036281785.1 Streptomyces chiangmaiensis
TCACCCAGAGCGCACCAGCTGAATGTTTACGTCCGGATGCCCCGCATGAACGCAATCATGGAACTTGGGTGAGAACGCTCCGCACCGAACTGCTGGACCGCACCCTCATCTGGAACGAGACCCATCTACGCCAAGCGCTGCGCGCCTACGAATGGCACTACAACCAGCACCGCACTCACCGATCGCGGAGCACCGCAACACCCCTCCGCGCCCTGCCCCAAGCGCTCGAACCCGACCGAATCGACCACCTCTGGATACGCCGACACGACCACCTCGGCGGAGTCATCCACGAGTACCGACACGCCGCTTGACCTGCGAGGACGTAATATTCGGCACGCACAGCTTTCCCGGCTGCGCCCTTCAGGGTCGTGGCGGAGGTCGGCGAAGAGCCGGCCGACCTGGCGAACCAGCCCCATCCGCTGGGATGCAGCAGACGTTTCCACCTTCGCTTCCCACAACTTCCCTTATAAGAAATGGACTTGTTCCCATCACATCAGTAACGCGACGGATACACAGCACCGTTGACGCGTTTCAGTGCTGACCTTAGGCTCGCTCGCCATCGGTTCCGGCCAGAGTTCGCACCCATGGTCCCGTTCCTGACATGTGTGCGACCGTCGTCGTCGCTGCGATGGCGGGCAGGGCACTGCCGCTTGACCGGAATCGCCGTTCCGCTCCGTACCGACGACTCGGGAGAGCATGTGAACAGACGTCGCGCGCCCGGCTGGGCCGCCTTGGCACTCGTCACCACTCTGGCGCTGACCGGAGCACTCACCGGCCCCGCCGTCGCTTCACCGGCCGCCGCTTCCGCTCAGACCCCGACCACGGTGGTCGCCACCGCGACCGACGGTGTCACGCACGAGCAGAACGACCGTGTCCCAAAGGGCTCGGTCTGGACCCAGCACTACTTCCCGTCCTCGGACGGCTCCGGTACCGAACTGCACGGCGACCTGCTGATGCCCGAAGGCGTGCCCGCCGGGCAGAAGGTGCCGGTCATCCTCTCCATCGGCCCGTACTTCGGGCACATGGGCCAGACGAATCCCGAGGGCTGGACCCACACCGGTCCCTCGAATCGCTTCCAGGACTTCATCGAGGGCAGCGACCTCTTCGCCCACGGCTACGCGTTCCTCATGGTCGACCTGCGCGGCTTCGGCGGCTCGACCGGCTGCCTCGACTGGGGCGGCCCCGGTGAGCAGGCCGATGTGAAGGCCGCGATCAACTGGGCCGCGAGCCAGCCGTGGTCGACCGGCGCGGTGGGCATGTACGGCAAGTCCTACGACGCCGTCACCGGCCTCATCGGCAACGACCTGAAGCAATCCGCGCTGAAGGCCGTTGTCGCCGGGGAGCCCCTCTGGGACATGTACCAGTACATCTACTCAAACGGCGTCCCCCGCCCGAATGTGACCGGAACCGCGAATGCCTACAACGGCATTGCCACGATGGCCCCTCTGTCGGACGACGACGGGCACTACCAGGCCAACGCCCGATACGAGGACGACCACCCTGGGTGCCTGACCGAGAACTCGGCCGGCTACCGGATATCCGACCAGAACGACCCGTTCTGGACCTCCCGTGACCTGGCCAAGATGGCTCAGGGCACCGACACGCCGCTCTTCGTCACCCAGGGCTTCATCGAGAACAACACCAAGCCCGAGGAGATGCAGGAGTACCTCACCAACCACACCGGCCCGGAGCGCGGTTGGGTCGGCCAGTGGGACCATGTGCGTGGTGGCGACCGGGTGAGCGACGGTCGCCTGGCCATGGGTCGCGAGGGCTGGTACGACGAGGCGCTGTCCTTCTACGACCAGTACCTCACGGGAGTTCAGCCCTCGGTCGACTACCCGACGTACTCCGTCGAGGATTCCACCGGTCACTGGCGAGCCCAGGACACCTGGCCGGTAGTGGAGCGCGACGTCACCCTCCCGCTGGGGAGGGGCAGTTACCTTGACGACGGCGGTGCCTCCGCCCGTGCCAGCCTGGCCGCAGCCGGCACCCCGGCGCCCAAGGCGGCGCAGCCGTCGGGCAACTGGGACATGGAGAACGCCCCGGCGACCGAGCAACCGGCGCCCAAGGGTCTGGCCAAGGGGATCGCGAAGAGGCAGCAGGCCGGTGAGGTCGGCTCCAGCTTCTTCGTCTGGTCGCAGCCGCTCGCCCAGGACGTACGACTGACCGCCACGCCGAACATCGCGCTGACCGCGAAGGGCGAGGGCAACATCATGCTCAAGCTCTACGACGTCGGCCCGGACGGCAAGGCCGTGATGTTCGACGAGCAGGTCTCCCTGCTGAAGTCGGGCCGGATGAGCGTCGACCTCAAGGCGACCGACTGGACGCTGGCGGCCGGGCATGTCCTGGCCGTAGAGATCGGCTCGATCCAGACCGGGTCGTGGCGTGACACCCCATCGGGTCAGACCGTCAAGGTCTCGGGCGCCGTCCTGAGGCTGTCCCTGGACGACCCGTCCGACGACGTAGCCACCCAGGGGGACCGCTCACCCTACCTGGACACCTACCTGCGCCAGTACACGGTGGACCTGCCGGCCGGTCCGGCTTCCTTCACCGTGACACTCGGCGGCCACATCTGATCCCACGCCCACAGGCCGGCGCCGGCCGGCACAGCTCCCGGCTCCGCTCCGGAGCACCGTCCGGCACCGGCCCAGGCACCGTGTAGGGTGCCATAACTCTCGTACCTGCTTCGACCTGGGCCTTCGAGGCCCGCCTCCGATCATGGCATGCTCGATCGCCGTGGTGCTCCGCATCGTCTATCTCGCCTTTGCCCGCCCCCTCGGGCTGCTCCTCCTGCTCTCCCGTTCCCAACGAGCCAAGGACGTCGAGCTGCTGGCGCTGCACCACGAAGTCGCCGTGCTGCGCCGCCGGCTCGGCACCCGGCCACGGCTGTCCTGGCCGGACCAGGCCATACTCGCCGCCCTCGCCCGACACCTCCCCGCCTCGCTGCGCCGCAGCAGGCCGGTCACCCCCGGCACCCTGCTCTCCTGCCACCGCCGCCTCGTCCGCTGGAAATGGAGAGAGAAACCGGCGCCCACCGGCCGCCCACCGATACCCGAGCAGCT
>NZ_JAYWVC010000446.1:0-3023 GCF_036281785.1 Streptomyces chiangmaiensis
AATGGTCCAGCATCATCTTGTGGGTCTCGCGGCCGATGCCCGAGCCCTTGTAGCCGCCGAAGGCGGCATGCGCCGGATACTGGTGGTAGCAGTTCGTCCAGACACGGCCCGCCTGGATGGCGCGGCCCGCGCGGTACGCGGTGTTCACGTCGCGCGTCCACACGCCCGCGCCGAGCCCGTACAGCGTGTCGTTGGCGATCTTGATGGCGTCGTCGAAGTCGTGGAACGACGTCACCGACACCACCGGACCGAAGATCTCCTCCTGGAAGATCCGCATCCGGTTGTCGCCCTCGAAGATCGTCGGCTGGACGTAGTAGCCGCCCTTCAACTCGCCGTCGTGCTCCAGGCGTTCACCTCCTGTCAGGACCTTCGCGCCCTCCTGACGGCCGATGTCCAGATAGGAGAGGATCTTCTCCAACTGGTCGTTCGACGCCTGCGCGCCGATCATCGTCTCCGTGTCCAGCGGGTGACCGGCCTTGATCTGCTCGGTGCGGGCGACGGCCGCCTCCATGAACTCGGCGTAGTGCCCCCGTTGCACCAAGGCCCGCGAGGGACACGTGCACACCTCGCCCTGGTTCAGCGCGAACATCGTGAAGCCTTCCAGAGCCTTGTCGCGGAAGTCGTCGTTCGCCGACCAGACGTCCTCGAAGAAGATGTTCGGGGACTTGCCACCGAGTTCGAGGGTCACGGGGGTGATGTTCTCGGAGGCGTACTGCATGATCAGCCGGCCCGTCGTGGTCTCGCCCGTGAACGCGACCTTCGCCACGCGCGGGCTGGAGGCCAAGGGCTTGCCCGCCTCCACGCCGAAGCCGTTGACGATGTTCACCACACCTGGCGGCAGCAGATCGGCCACCAGGCTCAGCCAGACGTGGATGGACGCCGGGGTCTGCTCGGCGGGCTTCAAGACCACCGCGTTGCCCGCCGCGAGGGCCGGTGCGAGCTTCCACGTGGCCATCAGGATCGGGAAGTTCCACGGGATGATCTGGGCGACCACGCCGAGCGGCTCGTGGAAGTGATACGCCACCGTGTCGTCGTCGAGCTCGCCGAGTGAACCCTCCTGCGCCCGGATCGCCCCCGCGAAGTAGCGGAAGTGGTCGATGGCGAGCGGGATGTCCGCGGCCAGGGTCTCCCGGACGGGCTTGCCGTTCTCCCAGCTCTCGGCCACCGCCAGCCGCTCCAGGCCGGCCTCCATCCGGTCGGCGATCTTCCGGAGGATGTCGGAGCGCTCGGTCGTCGACGTCCGGCCCCAGGCGGGCGCGGCGGCGTGCGCCGCGTCCAGCGCCCGCTCTACGTCTTCCGCGGTACCCCGGGCGATCTCCGTGAACGGCTGCCCGTTCACCGGACTCGGATTCTCGAAGTACTGACCGCGGGCCGGCGGCACGTACTCACCGCCGATGAAGTGGTCGTAGCGCGCCTGGTAGGAGACGATCGCGCCCTCGGTGCCGGGCGCTGCGTAACGGGTCATGCGGCTCTGCCTCCCGGGAAAGTGCTGCCCGCCGTTGGGCAGCTCTCGGCGCGAGGCTAGGGAGGGCGACGTTGCGAGTACGTTGCGTGGCGAGCGCAACGCACACGCGGTGACGACGCGTCCAGCAGCCCACGCCGGTGCGCCGCTCGTCAGCGGGGCGTCGAACGCGTCCACCCCGGCGCCGCGAGCTCCGACTCCAGCTCGTCGAGGCGTGTCCGTACGGCTGCCGTCGGCCGCGTGGCCGCGAGCGCCCGCCAGATGTCGAGGTCGTCCTCGCCCCAGGGAGCGTTCGCCCACTCGGCCAGCAGATCGGGGTCCCGGCGGGCGATGAGCGCGGTCCGCAGCCCGTCCTCGAGTCTGCGTCGCAGCCGGGCCACTGCCGGCGCCTGCGAACCCGGCAGCAAGGGGCCTCGGTATGCCGTCGCGGCCTCTGCGACCGCTCCTGATGCCAACCGCCGTTCCACGACCGCGACATCCGACTCGACCGCGGTCGTGAGCCGGTAGGGGCGCGAGGCCAGCAGACCCGGGCCCAGGACCCGCCGAAGGCGTGCCAGTTCGGCACGCAGCGTCACCGGCGTGACCGACTCGTCCTCGTACAGCGCGCACAGCAGTTCGTCCCCGGTGAGTCCTTCCGGATGGCGGGCCAGCAGCACCAGGATCTCGCTGTGACGGCGGCTGAGCCTTCTGGTGCGACCACCGGCGAGGAGGTGGGCCTCGTCGCGGCCCAGCGCGGTCAGCTCCACCGTGTCCGCCGCGGTCTCGGCCGGTGCCAGCAGCGCCAGTTGGGACTCGGCAGCGCGTGCCACAGCCTGGACGAATCCCAGGCTGTGCGGGTGCGCGAGCCCGTCTCCGCCGGTGATGTCCACCGCACCGAGCACTCGGCCGGTGCGTGGATCGTGCACCGGTGCCGCCGCGCACGTCCACGGCTGGACCCGCACGGCGAAGTGCTCGGCCGCGAACACCTGCACCGGCCGGTCCATGGCGACGGCCGTCCCCGGTGCGTTCGTTCCCATCGCCGACTCCGCCCAGCGTGCCCCCGGCACGAAGTTCATCCGGTCCGCCCGCCGCCGTGTCGCGGGATGCCCCTCGACCCACAGCAGCCTGCCCTCCGCGTCACACACCGCGAGCAGATGCTCGCCGTCCGCCGCGAACGGACCCATCAGCTCCCGGACCAGTGGCATCGCTTGGGCAAGCGGGTGCTCCGCCCGGTAGGAGCCCAGGTCGCCGTCGGTCAGTTCCACGCGCGCCGTGCCGTCCGGTCCGACGCCCGCTCGTGCGGAACGCCGCCACGACTCGGCCACCACCGGACGGACCCGCCGCGTCACCGTGCCCACCGCTGTGAACGTCTCGTGGGCCCGGCGCAACTCCCGTGCTCGTTCGACGGGATCGGCCCCTCGCTCGAGGGCCACCCGCGCATCGGTCAACTCGGCCTCCCTTGACGGCGGTGCGCTGGGGGACATCGTCACTCCGAGGGTGCCCGCCGACAACCGTTTCGACCGTCATGGACCCGAACGAGACCGGGGGAAGCGTCGCTGATCAGCTAAGCGATCCCGTGCGG
>NZ_JAYWVC010000447.1:0-2985 GCF_036281785.1 Streptomyces chiangmaiensis
TAGCCATGGACCTCCAGGATGCCGGCGCCACCGTCCGCTACTTGATCAGGGACCGCGACAGCAAGTTCACCCGTGCGTTCGACGCCGTTTTCGAGGCCGAGGGCATCGAGATCGTTACCACCGGCATCCGCGTGCCCCGCATGAACTCAATCATGGAGCGATGGGTGCGGACCTGCCGCCGCGAGCTCCTCGACCGCACCCTCATCTGGAACCAGGCCCACCTGCTCCACGCGCTCAGCGAGTTCGAGTCGATCTACAACCAGCATCGACCGCACCGCACCCTGCACAGCGCGGCACCCCTGCGGCCGCTCCCCGAACCAATCATCGAACCAGACCGACTCGACCGCCTCGATATCCGTCGACGTGACCGACTCGGCGGTCTCTTCCACGAGTACGCACATGCTGCCTGACCAGCTCGGACGTAATAATCGGCACCCGCAGGGTGTCGGCGTCGAGCCCGGCGGCACGGCCGCCTGCCTGGCGCAGCTTCGCCAGGACGTCCGGGACGGCCAGGTCCGCCAGAAGGGTCCCGCAGAAGACCCGCATGATCGCGAGGTGCTTCAGCCGCTCGGGCGCGCTGAGGTAGGTGTACGCGTCCAGCCGTCGGCGCGCTTCGCCGTCGGCCTCGTGCGCTGTCTGATCCTGCGGTACGGCGTCCCGCGCTGCCCCGGGTGCGGGTGGCTCCATGCCTGCGAGGTTACGCGGCGCATCCGGCCGCCGCCGGTGTGTGGCCGAAAATGCCACGGACGCACGCCAGACAACGGCTCGGTCTCCGCTGGCAAATTGGGTTCGGCCACTTCCGCCGGCGACAGGCCATGTCCAGGCACTGAGCGTCGCGGTCTGTGAGCAGGGTCTGGGGGAGGCACGTGGAGTCCGGCCGGGTGTACGGCGGTGGTACGCCATGGGGCAAGGTCCACGCTGATCCCCGAACGGTTGTCCCTCATCAGCTATGGCCGGGGCGGCGTGAGGGCCGCATGAGTATCGGTCTCTCGGACGGAGTCTTACCTGGTTGCCTACTGGTGCCTTCTAATCGGACGTCGACCCGGTTTCGGGCCTCAGGTAACCGATCCCGGCATCCACGACCCACTCGGCGGCCGTGGGATCGAGTTTCCACGGGCTGACCAGCAGCGTGGCACGCAGAATGTCGCGGTCCTGCACGGAGGGTGGCTCGGCGCCCAGTTTCTCCCTCCGTTTCCCGTCAATACCCCAATGAGCGCTGGTTGCATCATCAAGGACGCGAATGAAGCGTTCGACGCGGTCGGGCCATGTGGGGTGCGCCCACCACCGGGAGCAGGCCAGGGCGCCATGGCAGGCGGTGCGGAGCAGGCCGAATCGGACGCCCCTGTCCTCCATCTGTCCGGCAAAGCCGCCGAGGACCCGATCTGCGTGGTCCTCGTATTCCTCGAGGTCTTCCTGCGAGCGAGCCAACTCGCCGAGGGTCATGCCGGTAGGAAGCCTGCGCTCGGCATTCGTCAGCCACCGGAAGAGGCGACCGGCAAGGACGTCCACATCCTCCACGTCGGTCCTTGCCAGCGCGGTGCTGCTCGCCGAAGTGATACCGGACTCGACACACCACCCCTTCAGGCGCCGACGTATGGCATCTGTGGTGTAGCTGTTGATGCGCATCATGTCGCCGTCCGAAAGCCGGCCTTCAGCGTGCCAGTTTTCGATGCAGCTGTTCCGCCAGGCGCCGTTGGTGATGCCGATCGCCACGAGGTCAAGCAACGAGGTCAGGTGGCTAGGGTCCACAGCGACCTGGCTGCGAAGGGTCTCCTCCATGAGCTCGTCGGTCATGATGGCCTGCGCCTCTTGGATCATGCGCTGCACCTCAGGGGACATGCCGTCGTCCTTGGTCATGCCTGGCGGCCTCTCACGTGTGTCGGGTATGTGCAGATGAGGGTAAGGGGGAGCAGTGACAGTGGCTTACCCCCAACGGGCCTGCCGCTTTGCCGAGTTCGGCCACTGACTCTCCTGAAGGACGTGATCAGGGTCGATCTCACATGCATAGGGCGTTCTCGGACTCTCCACACGAAACCGGCGGTTGTGTCGCTGTGATGCCTTGGCTTGCTTGGCGCCCCACTGAGAGGTTCGCCATGAAGACCCGCACCCCCGCGTCCATCGTGATCACCTCGGGCCGTGGAACGGCGGTGCGTCGTGGCCGCTCTATGCGGTAAACGGTTCGGGGCAGTGGCCCGTCGGTATCGGCAGGGAGGAGGAGACGTTCGAGCAGAAGCGAGGACGGCCGAAAAACGTTGGCGCGAGGGCGTGGCGAGTGGTCCGGGGCGTAGGCTCCGCGTCGGTACCCTGTCTACTGCCCCGGTTCGCGTTCGTTTCGCCCCGTCCCCGACCGGCATGTTCCATGTCGGTGGCGCACGGTCCGCTCTCTACAACTGGGCGGTGGCACGACAGTCCGGCGGCAGGTTCGTCCTGAGGATCGAGGACACCGACGCGGCCCGGAACAAGCCGGAGTGGACCGAGGGCATCATCAGCGCGCTGGCGGCGATCGGTATCCATGGCGAGGACCCGGCCTTCGAAGGGCCGTACTTCCAGTCGCACAACGCCGACCGGCACCGTGAAGCTGCTCAGCAGCTCTTCGCGGCCGGCCGGGCGTACTACTGCGACTGCACCCGGGAGCAGCTGAAGGAGCGCACGGGGTCGGAGCACCTCGGGTACGACGGGGTTCTGCCGGGACCGGGGGCTGGCCTTCGAGGAGGGGCGGGCGCTGCGGTTCCGGACGCCGGACGAGGGTGAGACCGTCGTGGTCGACCTGGTCCGTGGGGAGCCGGCGTTCCCGAACAGCGCGATCGAGGACTTCGTGATCGCCCGTGGAGACGGGTCTCCGGTCTTTCTGACCGCCAACGTCGTGGATGACCTGGATGAGGGAATCACGCAGGTCATCCGAGGCGAGGAGCACCTGTCGAACACGCCGAAGCAGCAGCTGCTGTGGGAGGCGCTCGGAGCCAAGCCGCCCGTGTGGGCGCACCT
>NZ_JAYWVC010000448.1:0-2975 GCF_036281785.1 Streptomyces chiangmaiensis
GGATGACAGAGACCTTCGACAAGCCTCATCTTCCCAGTTCAGAGGGCACTTTCGCGTTTTCGATCAAGATCCGGACACCGTGGCAAGTGAAACGCACAGGCTAACAGCCGGTACTGGGCCGTGGGCGACCCGCTTCCCCCAGATGTCCCCCGGCAGGGGGTAAGTGGAGGAAACCGCAGGCCACAAGGGATAGGGGGCCCGCTGTAAATCCGCCGGAGCCGCGTCGTCCACCCGGGCCCGTTTGCCGGTTGGCTCCCGGGCCGGGTGGCGTCGGTTCACGGGCTGTGTCTCGTGCCTAGCGGTGGCAGGTGTGGTGGTGCGTGTCGTGTCCGTTGTTGTGGCAGGTGATGCGGGTGCGCTTGGTGTCGGTGGTGGGGGAGGTGGCTTCGGCGGTGACGGTCACGGTGCCCGCCCACGGGCGTTTGACGTGCACGGTGAAGGTCCGTGATTGTCCGCTGTCGAGCGATCCGGCTTGCCAGGTTCTCGCCGTCCTTCTCGTCGGCCACACCGGAAGCGTAGACGTCATCAGGGCGAATGCTGCCTGGCGGGGCACTCTAGACGGCCCGACGCAACTCATGATCACGCCCTCGCCGTTCAGCCCGAGGCGGCGAGGACGGATTCGCCGGGGGTGTAGCCGTGCCCGGCGCACGTCGCGCCGACGCGCGCCCACAGGTGGATAGGGCCGGTAGCCATGGGTCGATCACCCCGTAGCGTGGGCCACGGTCAAGGCAATGCCTCCGGCAGGGGATCGGCCGACACCGGGATGGAGGGGGCGCCGTTTCCGGCAGCGGGTCCGTGGTGGCGTGCGCGGGCTGGGGGCTGGGGAGAGCGCTGGGTTGAGGTCAGTCCAGCTGTCCGTCGTCTCCCCCTGTCACAGGATGAAGGCAGACTGCGCGCATGAGTGACAGCGACAACACCGATCGCCACGGGCTCGACCTGACATGGGTGGAGTCCATGGGCGGCCCGCTGATCGTCGTGCCTTTGTCCGTGCTGCACCAGTGGAGCGGCTGCACCGAGGACGGCATCATCGTCGGTGGCACCGACCAGCCGGACGATTACGACCGGGCCTGCGCCGTCGAGGGGTACGCCGAAGTGATCAGCCTGGGTGACGCCGAGAGCGCGTCCGCGCTGGTGCTGGGAGACGAACCAGCCACGACCTGCTACCTACCCGAACAAAGGGTCTTCGTGCGGTGGCTCGGCGCCAGCTCCGAAGCCGAGCTGGTCGCCGCAGCCGGTGCCGTCCTGAGCGATGAGGCGACGCCATGGGACGAGTGTGGGGTCTGGGAGACCGACGGCCCAGCGGTTCTGATGGACTCAGTCGAGGCCGGGGAAGACCTCGGCGTGCCCTACCCGGATGGCAAGGGTCAGCCGGATGAAGCCCCGGTGCCCGTGCCCGCAGGACGATGGAGAGTCCGCGCGTTCTACAAGACCGACCGGTCCCCTTCGGTCGGTGTGGTCCAACTCCTGCCAACAACCGGTCCTTGATACCCAGATAGCGTCCGGGCAGCGCAGGCACGACCCGCGTACGGGGCCTTCCGAACTGGTGGTTCAGGCCGGGGAAAAGCCGCACTTGTCAAGACCGCGTGCATGGCTGACACCGGTGGCTGACACCAACAAGCGTGAACAGCAGCGGTCGCGCCGGACCTCAGTGGACGATCGACCGCGGTGCAAGGGCCGTTGGCCGACGTTGACAGACCCCCGTGATCGACCTGACAAAGATGAGGCCAGACCCCGATGCCTCCGATGTAGGCCCCCCACCACAACCGGTTGGCCACCAGCCGGCTGTCGCGCTCGCAGGTCGTCAGTGGCGATGGCCGGGCCAGTGCGGATCCGTCTAGCGTTCGCGTTCCTCACTGGGGAGTTCGAGCAGTCGTATCCAGTGCTGCAGATCTTTCGAGGCGCCAGACTTGCGGAGCCGCTGTGCAGCGTGGCCGAGGAGCCAGGCCACCAACTCGGCGCACATCTCGTCCTCGTCGTGCTCGTACCAGTTGACGTGCCACGGGAGCTTGTCGCCCAGCAGCGCGTACTCCCACTCCTGCGCCGCTTCGACGAGGCGCTGATCGCTGAGGTACCCGGTCTGCTCCTCCCAGTCGGCAAGCCAGGGGCCGAGCGTGCCGGACGCTTCGGCGCACATCGCCAAGACCTGGTGCGCCGGGACGACCGCCTCCGGATCTGTGAGACTCTGCACCCACCAAGCATGGAGAAACTCGCGCACCGAACCAGCCTGATCGTCAGGCCACTGCTGCCAGCGGCCACGGGCGAAGGAATCCCCTGCCTCTTCCAGCCCGAACAGGGGTTCCACGCGACCGGCGACCAGGGCGGCGGCGAACTGGGGCAGGATACGGCGCAGCACAGCCGCGTGGTCGAGCCAGTCGACGGCTTGCCAGGTTCGGCGCAGGAGATCCGGCTCCAGCTCTACGTTCGGCGTCTTCAGCAGGGAGAGCTCGTCCGAACTTCCCCAATGACATTCACAGTTGCGCTCGTCCGGATGCGCGGTCATGCCGTGGAAGGTCACGAAAAGGTTGGCCAGGGCCGCGCTGAGTCGGCGGCTGGCGGGATGGTCGGCGAGATGCACGATGTATGCCGGGCCTTCGAGGACTCCGGAACAGCTTCCACCGCCCGAAGATCACCACCTTACTGCGTAGGGCAAGGTGACGTGGGCCTTCTGGGCAGAGCGTCCACTTGTCGGATCCGCCCTGACGATCAGCCGGCCCTGGACAAGGGCGCAGCCCGATGTGCTGGACGCGCCTACGCGTCGCCTGTCGAACACGTGTCGAAGACATGGACCCACCATTCTGAAACGCCTCCTGGCGCGCAGGTCAGCAGCCAGCCGAGGCCGAACCGCCACTCCCTTCTGAGCGCCGGTGGGCCCGCATCCGAGAGCGCGGGTCCTCGCGCGACTCTCCGCTGTCCCACCTGTCCCACCTGTCCCACCTGTCCGGCTGTCCACCTGTCCGGCTGTCCGGCTGTCCGGC
>NZ_JAYWVC010000449.1:0-2958 GCF_036281785.1 Streptomyces chiangmaiensis
TCCCAGATCACCGACAGGCGATCTGGGAGAGCCATGGGCTGGTGAGGCAAGGCGCCGGCCGGGCGACGGCCGTAGACCACCGAATGGCCACTGTGACGGCTTACTCAAGAGCGACGCGGGGCGGCAGACTTTAATGACACCTCGTCAGACAGGCGTGGACTGGGGCGCGGTCGGCCTGACCGCGGGTACCGCACGCGAGCCGGCGCGCAGCCCCAGCGCCCCGAACACCGCGCCGAGCACCGCCCACAGCAGGGCGTGGGCAGCCAGGGACTGCAGCCGGAAGTCCCACAGCAGGGTCGCCGGTACTGCCACCGTGTCCGGATTGTCGGGCAAGGTGAACAAGACGGCCAGGACCGCTACGAGGCTGCAGGCCACCGCCACGTGCCGGCGTGGTGCGGACCGGTCGGCCAGACGTCGGCCGACCTGCCAGGCCAGCAGGACGCCAAGGACCCCGATCGCCACCGCGGCCAGCCACAGCAACTGCCGGTCGCGAACCGTACCCGAGTCGCCGACGCCGGGCGGGACGGCCGGGTAGCGAAGTCCGGGCAGCAACGAGAGCGCCACGAACCCTGCTCCGGCCAGACTCATAGCGCGCGGCCACGGCCCGACGCCCGGATCGGAGCGCCGATTCACCAAGGCGTACACCACCCCGAAGAGGGCCCCGAGAGCCAACCCGGCAACGACCGTGGTGACGACCAGCCCGAAATGCTGGGCACCCCGGGAGAACAGTTCCTCATGGTGGTGTACGACGGCTGCCGTCGCACCCTGCCCATGGCGGTGCGACCGCGCTTCTCGGCTCTGCTCTTCCAGACGGACCGCATGATCCATCAGGGGCTCGGAGAGCAGGAGGGAGAACAGGCCGGTGGCAAGACCCGCCAGGGCACCCGCCGCCAGCCCGCGCCGCAGAAGGGGAAGGACAGTGGGCATGGCTGCCGGCCCCGATCAGTGGCAGGGGGCACCGAGAAGGTGCCGGCCGTCGTGCGTGAACTCGTGCAGGTAGCTGCCCGTCGCCGAGACGAGTGAGCCGTCGTCGATGAACACCGCGTAGAGGGCGAGCAGCGCGACGATCACCGCGGCGCCGGCGATGAGCCAGTCCCGGGTGAGGTCGGTGGCATCGGCGAGAGTCTCTGAGCTGGTGTGCTGCGCCGTGTGCAGGGACATCCGTAGCTCCTTCACGGGGCTTCCACGCCCCATAGGGATCAGTTGTGTCAGGAGACGTGTGCGGGGGCGAGCCTGAGGATGCTCGGGGAGGATGCGGTTTCGTGCTGGGGGTGGCGGGTGGGGTGCCGTGCGATGTCGGTGGCCAGGCTGAAGATGCGTTCGGCCAGGTCGGGGTCGTGCCACTGGTGGCAGTCCAGGAAGTCCAGCCACTGGGAGGGCGGGATGACCTGCGTGCCCGAGTAGTCCAGCTCATGCCAGGTGACGGCGAGTTCCATGAGTTCGAGGAGGCTGTGGGGGTCGTTGTCCACGGTGAGGAGGCTGTCGTGGTGGGTGTGGAGCGAGCGGCTGAAGGCGCATCCCTTCGGGCATGGCTGCCGGTCGCCGGCGCGGGAGATGCCGGGGTGCCGTGGCATGTGGTGCTCCTCGGTCAAGAGTGCGGCTCGGTCAGTCGGCGGGCACCCGCGGTGTCGGCTCGGGGCCTGCACGGACTGAGTGAATGACGATGCTGGGCTTCGGTGTTGCACGCGGATTGCAGCGCCGTGCAACACCTTCGGCGCACCGACGGAATGGCGGAAATGTCCGTCGATACAGACCTGGCAAGCCCTGCCCGCAGGCTGCAACGGCGTCGGTCGTCGCAGCCGTGCAACAGCCCGTGGACGCCGTCAGGACCGGGGCGATTGCATGCCCTTGCCGCCACCGTCGAGGCTCGGTCGCCCGGTTGTGGCGAGGTCGTACCCATGGTTGGCGAGCAGGGCCCACACCCCCTTGCCCGTACCCACGCCGTATCCACGGGACGGGCTGCCGACCGGGCCCGGGACTTCGGGCGGCGACGAAGCCCGGAAGACCGACTCGGGGCATGCCGGGCTCCGGGGCCCCGGCCGTGTGATCACGCCGGTTCGCCGCGGCAGAGCGCCCGTTTCCGGACGGCCGGGCTCAGGCGTCGTCGTGGAGTTTGATCCATGCCAGGGTCGCGGAGCCGGTATGCGGATTCGTCCACGAGTACCTGCACGAGGCAAGGTAGTGCAGGGCGTCCCCCTGCTTCAGTGCGAACTCCTGCTCCCCCACCGTGAAGTCGACCGCGCCGTCCAGTACGAGCACCAGTTCCTCGCCGGGCCGGGCCGGAGACCATTCACTGCCACGGGCACCCGGGGGAAGGGTCGCGACCACGCCGTTGACACGGAACCGCTCGGAAGGACCGGAGATGTCAGCCAGTTCGACCCCGGTTCGGCGTGTTTTCACCACCTTGCGCTCGCCCGCGGGAATGTAGACGGCTGATGCCGGGTCGGTGGTCTCTTCCTCTATGAAATAACCGACGGGCCGCTCCAGGGCGGAGGCGAGCTTCAGCAAGGTGGTGACCGTGGGCACCATGTCGCTCCGCTCGATCTTGTAGATCGCGGCCGCACTGACCTCCGCCCGGCCGGCCAACTGCTGGAGGGACAGCCCGAGTTGCGTCCTCAGCTCACGGACTTTGGGCCCGATGGCACTCACGACGGCTTGCCAATGAGGCACCGCCCCGCCGGTACCCGACTCATGGGACGGCTCCGCCGACGCAGCCGCCGTACGTCGTGTCGCCACTCGCTCGCTCCTTGTTCGCGACTCGTTCTGAGGGCCTACTTTAGTAGATGGTTTGAGTCGGATGGCGAACTAGGTTCGACTGCGCAGCTCCTTCCGCTCCGGCGCCCGCTTCGAGAACGGGCTCCTCGCAGAGCGTCCGGAAACGGCCCGAAGCTCAACTCGTCCACAGGTATTGACAATCGCTCTCAGGGCAGCTGGTAATGGCGCAGCTGCTCTGCTGAA
>NZ_JAYWVC010000045.1:0-46489 GCF_036281785.1 Streptomyces chiangmaiensis
TGAACTCGATCTTCCCCTCACCTTCGACCGTACGGAGAAGTAAGGAGCCCCCGCCATGCGCTGGTGGTCGTCGCTCGTCACGACCGGCCGGGAGGGGCTGCGCGTCCAGCGGGCATTCGCCTCCCCGTCGGCGATCGCCCGGGCCGTGCTGGACGTGCTGCTCGCCACGGCACTCGGCCTGCTGCTGGACAACCCGGTCGCCGGGGCCATGGCGAGCGTCGGTGCGTTCATCTGCGGCATCGGCACCCTGCTCAGCCCATTGCGGCATCGTGTGGTGAACGCGCTCGGGATGGCAGCGGGCTTCAGCGTCATGGCGGTGCTGGGGGCCCTGGTGCTCGGCACCACCTGGCTGTTCCTGCTGCTGCTCGCGGTCGCGGCGTTCGCCGCCGGGCTGTGGCGGACGCTGGGCGTCGCACCCGGCATCCGGGGCTGCCTCACGCTCATCGGGCTGATGATCACGGCCGATCTCGCTCCCGACGTGCGCGGCGGCCTGGTGATGGCCGGGTGGATCGCGACCGGGACCGGATTCGTCGTGGTGGTGCAACTGCTCCCGCCGTACGGTCCTCGGTTCGCCACCCAGCGCCGCGCTCTGGCCGCTCTGTACCAGTCACTCGCACAGGCCTCCGTCACGGCCGGCTCCGCGGCCTTGGGCCCGTCCGCTCCGTTCACGGCGGCCCGGCAGGCCCTGGACCTTCTGCCGCAGTTCAGCCGGCCGGCCGCGGCGGCCCTGTTCGGACTGCTGGGAGAGGCCGAGCGCATCCGCCGCGCGCTGCAGACCGTGCGACTGACGGTACCCGCGCCGGCGGCGGCCGGGAACCAGCAGGCACTGGCCGCCGCCGGCGAGGCGCTGGACGACATCTCCCGTACGGTGGCCTCCGGCCGCGCGCACCGCACTCCCGAGGAGGTCTGGACCCTCCTGGAGTCGTGGGCGGCCGACTCGCCCGTGCGCGGCCCGCGCGACCTGGCCGCGCGGCTGCAGTCGGCCGAGCAGCTGGCCCGGCGCACGACCGACGACCACCTCGGCGATGTGCTGGAACCCCACACCGAGGTGCCGGGCCTGTACGCGGGCACCCCCTCCGTGGCACGCACGGCCCGGCGAATCCGAGCACAGCTGCTACCCCAGTCGCCGATCTTCCGCCATGCGGTGCGGCTCGCCGTGGGCGTGGTGATCGCCGAGGTCATCGGCCGGTCGATCGGCGGGTGGGGCGGGCTGGGCATCTCCGCGCACGGCTTCTGGGTGACCCTGACCACCATGCTGGTGCTCTTCCCCGAGTACGGGCACACCATCGCCCGCGGCTGGGGACGGGCGGCTGGGGCCGTGCTGGGCGGCCTCCTCGCCTGGGTGCTGTCCGTGCCGCACTGGTCGCCGGCCGGCCTCGCGGTCGTGGCGGTGCTGCTGGCCGCGGCCTCGTTCCTGACCCTGCGGACCGGACAGCTGATGCTCAACCTGTGGCTGACCAGCTGGATCGTTTTCCTGATCCATCATGTCGGCGGGCTGCCCGGGCCGACGGCATGGGCACGCGCCGCCGACACGGTGCTCGGCGCCGCGCTCGCCGTGCTCATCTTCCTGGTGTGGCCGACCTGGTCCACCCGGCGGCTGCCGGGTCTGCTCGCGGAATGGCTGCGGGTGCAGGACCGGCTGCTCCCCGAACTGCTGACCGGCTATGCCGACGTCGGAGCGACCGATCTGGCAGCCCTCGACAAGCTGCGGGCGCGATCACGGCAGGTCAGAGAGCACCTGGAGGCCGCGGCGAAGCAGTCGCATGCCGAGCCGGCCCAGCACCGCGGCTCCTGGTCGACTGCGCAGATGGAACAGATCAGCACCCAGGTGTCCACGGTCGCCGGGTGCGCCACCCTGCTGCGCGAACACCTGCCGCGTACTCCGCAGGACACCGTGCCGGAGTTGACCGAACTGGCAGATCCGCTGCACGAACACCTCGCCGCCCTGGCCCGCGCCGCCGCCGGAGCCGAGACCGTGGCCCCCGGAGCACTGCGGTCGATGTTCGACTCCTGCACCGCCCGCTCCGGCCTGCCGGCCGCGACGTCCGACGGCTCCCGCAGCGCCGCGACCAGCCACGCCGTCGCTCTGAGCGCCGCTACCGTCGACGCCGTCGAGGCCCTCACCGCCACCATCGCCGCCCGCCACCGCCCCCGTCGTCATGCAGCAGCCTGAGATTCCGCAGGGTCGCCCCGCGCCCGCGACCGTGGGATCTCCCTGCCGGGGGCGGTGAGGGGCGAGGCCTGGCAGACCCCGCTGATCGTGGGAGTGGGCCAGTTCCGCCATGCGGTGGGCGAGCGCCCGCCGCCAGTGGCCATATACGGGCGCCAGGCGGGAGGAGATGAACCGTGACGATCCCCGGTTCCCGCAAACTGCGGAATACATGGCTCAGTTGCGCCGACGGTGCAAGTTGGCCCGCCGCGTCGTTTCGCCCGCAGCCGTGTCATACACCGGACCGGCCGGAAGCCCCCGATCCAGGCGAGCCGGCCCCGGCACACCGAGTGAACGCACGCCCGGCTGAACGCCTTTCACCGCATCGCCCACCGGTACGAACACCGTCCCATGGTGATCGACGCCTTCTTCGGCCTCGCGGACACGATCACCACCGTCCGAAGACTTGACCGCCAGTCCTGGACCACCCACCGCTGGGACAACCGCCCGAGGCGACGCCACACGAAACCTTCTCTCGGCACAAGTCCCAGTTCAGGAACGGGAAGTGGACGTGGAGACGGTATCGATGTGCGGCTCGTCGCAGGGACCGATCACGCCTCCGCCCGCGTCCAGGAATAGCCGCGGTCCCGCCCCGCGTTACCGCGGGCGTGACGACAAATGCGCCGCGGCCCGAGGTGCTGCGATACACCGCCTTCTCCACCGCCCCGAACGGCGGAAACCCCGCCGGCGTCGTTCTGGACGCCGGCGCCCTGGACGAGAGCGACATGCTGGCCATCGCCGCCGACCTCGGATACTCGGAGTCCGCGTTCCTGACCGCGCCCCCGGAGGGCCTCGGCGGCCAGGAGGGACGGGCGTACAGCATCCGTTACTTCAGCCCCAAGGCCGAGGTGCCGTTCTGCGGCCACGCCACCGTCGCGACCGCCATCGCGCTCGCCGAGCGGACAGGCCCCGGGGAGCTGGTGTTCGCGACGCGTGTCGGCACCGTGCCGGTGGAGGTGGCCGAAGAGGGCGGGACGGTCAAGGCCACACTCACCAGTGTCGAGCCGCACATCGAGGAGATCGTCGACGCCGACCTCGCGGAAGCGCTCGCCGCGCTCGGCTGGCCGGCCGCCGATCTCGACCCGGCCTTCCCGCCCCATATCGCGTTCGCCGGCGCCCGCCATCTCGTGCTCGCGGCAGCGACGCGCGCGCGCCTCGCTGATCTCGCGTACGACTTCGCGCGCCTCGAAGCCCTCATGCACCGCTTGGACCTGACCACGGTTCAGCTGGTGTGGCGGGAGTCGGCCACCGTCTTCCATGTCCGTGACCCGTTCCCCGTCGGCGGCGTCGTCGAGGACCCGGCAACCGGCGCCGCGGCCGCCGCGTTCGGTGCGTACGCCCGTGAGCTCGGCCTGGTCCCCGAGGACGCCGTCCTCACTCTGCATCAGGGCGAGGACCTGGGCCGCCCGGGCGAACTGACGGTGACGCTGCGCGCGGGTGACCCGCGCGTTCGAGTCAGCGGCACAGGAGCTCGCATCAGCTAGTCGCTTGCGGGTCACTCCGGGTCCGGCCTGGGTCCCCTCGAAGGCTGCTGCCGGTCGTTCGTGAGCGGGGCCCCGTCGGGCCTCTCCCAGACCAGCCTGAGGCGGAAGTTGCCCTCACCCGACGTCTTGGCGATGATGGCGCCCGCCTCCGCGCTGATCTTCACGCCCAGCTCCAGTTCGATCGTCTTGGGTCGCACGGGAAGCCTGGTGAGCCGACCCACCAGTGACTCCGCCGCGGCGCGGACGTGGTCGAAGCTCTCGTCCAGGGAATGGGCGGCCGTCGCCACCACATCACCGGGACGCGCCGCCCGCACGATGCCGGAGGTGGAGGGGTCCGCCTCCAGCAGCACCTGGATGCCGTCGCCATCCGCCGAGGCGTCGAGCGGAACGCGGATGAGTTGGGTGTCCGGGAGCATGCATCCTCTTTCGTGGTCGGGGACTGACGGGCGTCCCTAGGGGTGTGGGCACAAGGACTTGCGGTAGGCCGCGGGAGGCAGCTTCTGTTCGGCGGCGGCAGGCAGCGTCTCATCGCCCAGGATCCGGCAGAAACGGTCCATCCAGCGCTGGGCGCGATCGGCCGGTACGGGACCCGCGGAACCGGTGGCGGGCTCGGGGATCCTGCCCACCGGGTCGCCACCAACAGGTGTCACAAAGCCGTTCATGCCCAGCCCGTCGGTGAGGAACACCGTGGGGCGGCTGTCCGGACCGAGCAGTGCGATGTCCCGCCAGGGAGCGGACACCTGGACGACACCGGGCTTCGCCGAGACCGGACCACCGAGTGAGGTGTCGCCGACGGCCTGGTAGGCCACGATGCGCGAGCCCCGCGCGGTGACGGCGACACCGGTGACGGCCTGGTCGTGGGGCAGCTGCCGCTGCGTCAGTCGCCTGCCGCCGGGCAACATGTACGTCGTGACGGTGGTGTGGGCGTGGTACCCCTCCGTCCGGGTGGTCGCCGCGGTCAGAACGGCGCCGTCCGGGCTGATGTCGTAAGGAGCCGCGCCGTCCAGCCCGCCCAGTGTGAACAGAGTCCGGCCCGCCGAGGACGGCTTGTTCAGATCCCACGTCCGCACCGACATCACCAGCTCACCGGACAGGCCCTGCGTGAGGTCCTGTCCCACGGCGACGAGCCCCTGTCCGTCCGAGGTGAAGGAGAGTCGGCTGACCTGAGTGTCAGGGCCCGGCAGAATCTTCTCGATCTTGCCATTGGCCATGTCCCACACGATGAACCGGCCACCCGTCCCAGCGATCCCGGTCAGTGCCACCATCTTCCTGCCCGTGGGGTCGAAGGCGAACTGCGCGTACTGCGTGGGCAATCGCGTCCCGGGCGGTACGGGGAAGCTCGGGATCGAAGGCCAGCCCGAGGGCGTGATCGGCCATGGATCACCCTGGTCGGGGCGTTGCAGCAGGCGTACGACCCGACCGGCCTCTACGTCGTACAGCTCCACGGCCGGCCCCCTGGGGTCCGGCGGGGCCGTGGTCCCCGAAGTCAGAGAGAGGGATCCCGCCACCATCGCGATCAGTGATCCGTCGGGGCTGACGGCCATGGTGTCGGCCGGCCTCCCGATGGCCTTTCCCGCTGCGGCGTTCCCGATGCTCCTCCAGACCGTCGGCTTGCCGTCGGCCGTCCACGAGGCGACCACCCGCCCGTCGGCGCTCGCCGCCACCCCATCGCTTGCCGCGATCGAGGCCGCTGCCGGCGCGTACGACGGGACCAGAAGGTCGGCGGAACCGAAACGCCGGTACATCTCTCCGAGCAGCGCACGCGTGTCGGGGTTGTCCTGGGTGCGGTAGGCGCGCAGGGCGAGGAGCAGCGCGGTGTACCGGTCGCCGCGGTCCGTTCCGGTCTCCAGATCCCGCGACTGCTGTGCCAGAACGCCCGCGGCCACGGCTGCCGACTGCCGTGCCGTGTGCGCCTCCGCCCGGTACCGCCACGCCCAGGTACCCACACCTGCCATCAGCATCAAGACCATGGCGATCGCGGCAGCAGTGATCCGGCGACGCCGGGCGCCGGAGATGCTGGCAGTGACGAAGTCGATCTCCGCGGAGCCGAGTTCGTCCTCGCGGGCCCGCCACCAGTTCCGCGCGTCCCGCAGGTCGGCACCGCGCAGGAGGCGCGCACCGGCCCGTTCGTCCCCCTGCCACTGCCCCAACCGGCGTCGCAGGTCCTCCTGCCAACGGCGGAATCCCTGGTCCGCCACAACGAACTCGGCAAGCCGCTGCCAGCGGGACAACAGCGCCTCGTGCGCCAGTTCCACAGTCTCCACGGGCTGCGCACCGCCCGTACGCAGATCCTCACCCGGCACGAGAAGGCGCGTGGTGAGCAGGCGTTGGGCGATCCGCCACTGAGCCGCGGGGAGTTCGGTCCGGGCCACCACGCGCCGGGTCGGCGAGGTGCGGGCGCCTCCGGGATGGACGAGCTGGACCAGCAGGGCACGCGCCTTGGGCCGTTCCTCCTCCTTGAGCGCCGCCCACACCTGCTCGGCGTGCGTCGCCAGGGCCTCGCCGACACCGCCCAGGGACTGGTAATGGGCGTGGCCGATGACGCCGTGCTCCTTGCGCTCCCACAGTTTGGTGAGGGTGAATTCCAGCAGCGGCAGTCTGCTCGGGTCGGGGCCCAGGTCGGTGAGGAGCCGTTTGACCAGACCCTTTTCGTAGCGCACTCCGACGCCGCTGAGAGGCTGTTCGATGGCGGCGCGCACTTCGTCGTCGCGCATCGGCCCCAGCATGAACAGCCGACTGCCGTCGAGCAGCGGTGCCAGTGCCGGGCGGTTGAGGGCGGGGGCGAGAAAGTCGGCGCGCAGGGCGATGACGGTCTGCAGGCCGGCTCCGGGGTCCAGGCAGTGGCCCAGTGCGGCGGCAAACGCATCAAGATCCGTGTCGTGCTGTTCGTCGTCGGTACGGACCAGGGCCTCCTCGAACTGGTCGGCGATGACCAGGAGCTTGCTCTTGGCCTGCTGTTGCAGGATCCGCTCCACCACGGCCGGCATCCGGCCCTCGCGCAGCAGCTGCGTCAGCTGAGGCACCTGGGCCATACGGGCGGTCTCGCCCAACCTCGGTTCGAAGGACGGCAGGAGGGCCTCCGCGAGCGCCGCGAGCGGAGCCTTGCCCGGCCGGAACCGCACGATCAGGAGCTCGTCGCGGGCACGGAGACGGGGCAGCACACCGGCATTCAGCAGCGAGGACTTGCCACACCCGGAGGCGCCCACCAGCGTGACACCCGTACCGACGCCCAGCTGGTCCACGATCCGGCCGGCGGGCTCGTCCCGCCCGTGGAACAGCTCCGCGTCGCCCTCCTGGAAGGGGCGCAGATCCCGGAAGGGGCACTTCCCCTGCGCGGCCTCGCGCAGGGGCGGCCAGCACTCGCGGAGCGTCTCGGTGGGGATCAGGTATGCGGCGCGTCGGCCGGGCTCGTCGTCGACGGTGACCACCATCCCGACCACCCCGCGGGCCAGGTCCCAGACCGGGGCCCCGGAGAATCCGCGTCCGACCTCGTACTGGCTGGTCGGATCCGTGTCGTACTGGAGCCACCCGGTGGCCTGCCGGCCCCGCAACACGCCGACGCTCCAGACACCGGCGTCGTAGCCCGCAGGGAAGCCGAAGGTGCGCACCTGGCGGCCCGATGCGGCTCCGTCCTCGACCACCGACGCCGGCACCGCGCCGGGCGGGGGGTCGGTGAGCAGCCGGAGTACCGCGATGTCCCCGGACTCGTCCGGCTGCATGGGCGTCCACTGCTCGACCCGGGCCTCGAGAACCCTGCCGCGTGCCGCCAGCGGGAAGTCGAGCCTGACAGGGCCGTCCGGACGCTCGCCGGTGCCCTCGGGCAGTCCCACGGCGACGGCGACCACATGGGCGCAGGTCAGCACATCACGCTTCGCCGTCAGAAACCCGGCACCGACCGGCCGGCCCTCCTCGTCAAGGATCCGGACCACCGCCGCATCCCCCGGCACCGCACTGTCCGCCACCACCGGCACCCCCCTCCGGCTCTGCCTCACCGCAGCCAACTCTGTTTGAAACTACATGAGTTCCGGAGGCATACGGGTGAGGCTGATGCAGTGCTCCACCTCGTCTTCACAGCGTGGGCTCGTTCTTTGGTCTCCTTGCGCCCGAACCCGGGTTCTCACGCGGGACACGCGCTGTGCTCCTGGTGACGGTGCACGTCTTCGAGGTGGCGCTTCGCGAGCGCGAGCGAGCGCGCCATGCAGGGCGAGGTCCGCAGGGGGCGGAGCGGATCAAGAACCTGAGGCAGGCGAAGGCCGCCCGGCAGGGCTGAGCCCCCGCCGGGCGCGAACCAGCGTCGCTCAACTGTCCGACGGAACCTTCAGCTTGTCCCAACTGGCCTTGCCCGGAATGCCGTCCGCGTCCTTGCCCTTGAAGCCGAGCTTGTGCTGCCAGGCGGCGTAGGACTTGCGGTCGGCCTCGGTCCACACCGGGCTGGGCCCGCTCTCGTAGTGGCTGCACCCCTCGGCGACCAGGCGGCGGCCCATGGCGGTGATCACCGGTGACTTCTGCCCGATGTGGAAGAAGCCGCTGCCCGGGAAGGGCGCGTACTTCGGCCTGGGCGCGGGCTTGTGCGGGTCTCCCGGATCCTTCCCCGCGCCCTTTCCGGCCAGGCGCTCGGCGATGCGCCGGCGCATGCCGTCCATGGTGAAGCCGCGCGGGTCCTGCTTGCCGGGCTGCCATTCCTTGTGACCGATGACGGAGCGCTCGGACCAGCCATGGTGGCGGCAGATCGCGGCGGCGACCTTCTCGATGGCCTCCTTCTGCGCCTCGGGCCAGGGATCCTTGCCGTCGCCGAGATTGATGCACTCGAAGCCGTAGAAGTGCCGGTTGCCGTCGGTGTCGGCCTCGTTGTCGGACGGCAGCTTGGTCTCGTTGACGACCGCGCGCAGGACGTCGCTGTCGCCGAGTCCCGCGTGGTTGGCGCGGCCGTTGCCGACGAGATGGACATGACCCTGCTTGTCGATGACGCCGTGGCACAGCGGGCCGGGCAGCCCGGAGTAGCCGTTGTAGCAGATGTTCACGGAGTTCTCGGTGCCCGAGGTGACGGTGTGGTGGATCATCACGCCGTTCACCGGGCCCCACGGGCCCTTGGTGTTGCGGTTGTGGTGGCGCCAGTCGCGCACCTCGTGGACGGACACGCCCTCCGCGCGCAGGATCTCCACCAGCTTGGACGCGCTCAGCGGCTGGGCCATCACTTATCTCCTTCCGCGGCGGCCTCGGCCGCCGCAGTGGTCTGCGAACGGCCCCCGGAGGGGCCGGACTCGGCTGCCTGTTCCTCCCGGGCGGCCTGTGCCTCGGCGGCCAGGGTCGCCTCGTCCGCCGCCGGGATGCTGCTGGCCAGCGGACCGAAGGCGAGCCTCAGGTCCACAGCGCTCTCCTCGCCCTTGACCAGGGCGAGCGGGGCGAAGTGGCGGGCGACTCCGGCAGGCTCACGCAACAGGGGGCGGCGGGCCGGATCGGCCGGCCACTCGACACCGCCGATGGCGGTGCGGGCGGGGATCAGCCAGTGGTCGCCGGTGCGGTAGCTGCCGCCCTGGGCGAAGTAGACCTCGACGCCGTCCTCCAGGGGCAGCCACTCGCCCTCGGTGACGGGTACGGCGCCGCCCTTCAGGGCCGTCGTACGGCCCTTGCGCCGCGGGCCCTCGTGATGGTCCCAGCGGCGCAGGAACGGGTGCAGATGCGGCAACCGGCCCACCCCCGGAGCAGGTTCGGCGGACAGCCGGACCCGGCGGCCCGGCAGGTCGAGCTCCTCGACCCGCAGCAGGGGCAGGGCCTCGAGGCGGGAGGCGTACGCCGTGTCGGTGAACTCGACGTGGTCGCCGACGTCGAGGTCCAGCTTGTCGTCGACGCCGAGGGACGCCAACTGCACCCAGCTGCCGTCGAGTTCGTCGACCGGGAAGACCACCGAGCCGTTCTCGCGGGACCACTTGAAGGTGGCGTCCTTCGCCTCGCCGCCCGCGTGGACCTCGACCCGGTACAGCTGGTTCTCCTGGCCACGGTAGCGCGCGTCGGGCCGGACCAGGCACGGGTCGTCGTCGGCGTGCTCGGGACGCTCGCTGCGGGCGGCGAGCCGGGACGCAACGGCGGACCGGTGCTGCGCCCAGCGGGCGAAGGCGGCCCGGACGACCTCCTTCGACGGCTCGGCGGCGTCGCTGTCATCGAGCTCCAGCTCGCTCAGGGACAGGGACAGCACCTGCCAGACGACCTTGCTGCGTACGGCGGTGTCCGGCAGTGCCGCCCCGAGCGCGACCTCGCGCAGGGCGGGGTCCTCGGCGGCGTTCACGGCCCGCTCCCAGACGTGGAGATAGACGAGGAAGGGCTCCGAGGTGGGCGAGGGCAGTCGGTCGCCGGGCTTCTCGGGGTCCCGGAAGCCGTCGGGCTGGTCCCAGTAGTCCCAGTACGTCTTGGCGTCCGCCGGCTGCTGGGCCTCGGCGCCCTCGTCCGGTACGGGTGTGCCGGGCGCCGGACGGTCGGCGTCGACGAGGATGCCGTCGACGTAGTAGCGGCCGCCGTGGATGTACAGGGTGTCGATGTCGTGGTTGCCGCCCACGTACTCGATGCGGAAGCCGGTGGCCTCGCGGGGTCCGCCGTGCTGTCCGATCAGGTCGGCGACGAGGGTCCGCTCCCGGTGGAGCTGAAGGGCGGTCTGTTCGTTGAGGTCGGCGTCGAGCTGGACGCGGCCCTGCTGGGCGACGACCGCGGAGTAGTGCCGCTCCGGGCGGAAGGTGGAGCGGGAGAGATCGGCGTGCATGAAGGGGCCCCCTGATTCGGAAGTCTGCGGGTGGGTGTGGGCGGCACTGCTCACGTCACGAAGAAGATCCCGGCGTCCGTGCCCGCGGGCGTGTACTCGGCGAGCCGGGCCCGCAGGGCGTCCTCGCGCTGCGGCCGGTACAGGTCGTGGAAGGCACCGAGTTCGGCGCCGTCGTCGGCGCCGCGCCGGATCTCCTCGGCGATGGGGGTCCCCCCGCTCGAGCGAAGTCGAGAGTGGGGGAGGTCAGCCAACTGCCCATACCAAGGCGTCCCGTAGCGCTGGGAGGTGAACAACGGCCGCACGCGGCCCGCCTGTCCGGGTCCGGCGAGGTCGGGTTGGCAACGGTGGCGGCGCGGGGTGCGGGAGCCGGGCGGGACGTACGAGTACCGCAGGCAGCCGATGCCGCGCCGAGCCACATGGAGCCTCCCGGTGAACACCGAGTTCTCGGCGATCTCCACCGCGTGCGTGTGCACCTCGCCGATGACGGTGCTGCGATGCACGTGCAGCACGGCGTGGGCGTGCCGGCAGTCGGGGGCGGAGAGCGCCTCGCGGTCGTCACCGGTGGCGTCCAGGACGCTGTCGCGGAGGTGGATGTCGAGGGGGTCCTCGCTCACCTCGTCGCCGATGACCTCGATGGTGCCGAGGATGCTGTGTTCGATCTGGAGGCAGGCGGTGGTGCGTTCGAGGACGATGCTGGGCTCGTCGGGCGAGTGCGGCTCGCACTCGGGCTCCAGGGACCAGCCCGGCACCAGCGTGCTGTGCCGGACAACGACGGCGCCCATCGGTCCGGTGACGTTGATGCCGCGTCCGGCGACGAGGAGCCCGTCGAGGACGAGGCGTGGCCGCTCGTGCGGCGCGCAGTCCTCGTCCACCGCTCGGATGTTGAGCGCGTCGGGCCGGTTGCTGTACCAGTCGAGCAGCCGGATCACCGGCCGGGTGCCCTCGGCCGCCCGGAGTTCCAGGCGGTCGCCGGGGCCGAGGTCGAAGTCCAGCTGTTCCTGGTAGGCGCCGCTGTGGGTGATCTCGATGATGCCGGTACGGTCCGGGTGGCGCGCCTCCTGCCAGGCGCGGTAGGCGTCCATGATCCGTCGGTACGGCTGCTCCGGACCGACACGGTAGAAGTCGGCGTCCGGGCGCGGCTCGCGGTCGCGCTCGTACTCGCCGCCGCCCATGTCGGCGCCGAAGGCGTGGTGATAGTCCACCCAGACGCCCTGCCGGGGAGCGGAGCGGGAGCCGAACGCGATCCGCCCCAGCTCCGGGTCGAGGGCGATCTGCCCGCGCCTGGGCCGGTAGCGCCAGTCGGACAGGTCGGCGACCACGATGTCCGCGAGCGGCACCGGCTGGTCCTCACCGTCGCGGCGGACGACGAGACTCTTGCCTGGACCGTAGTAGTCGGCGAGCCGGTCGTGCAGCAGTCGGCGGGTGATGAACCCCGGGACGTTGTCCACGGCGGCGGTGGGGGTCCCCCCGCTCGAACGAAGTCGAGAGTGAGGGAACGCGGGCGACGGCTCCGGGACCGGCTTGGTGACCAGCGGGGTGTCGTTGCCGAGGATGGAGAAGGTGTACAGGTTGCGGGCGCGGTCGATGCAGTAGGCCGGCGACGAGGTGAGGGAGTGGGGCTTGAGCCGCCAGACGAACAGGCCCACTCCGGCGGGTGTCCAACCGCCTTGTTTGCGCGCGGCGTCGGCCCGTCGCACGTCGACCGTGCGGGCCGTGCTTCCGAAGGGGCCGCCTGCGACGGCGAGTTCGCCTCCGTCCCGGAGGTCGACGAGGCGTCCGCGCCGGCCGCGCCGGCCGGTGCCGTACAGCTTCACCGGCTGGGTGTGGGCGACGTGCCGGGACAGTTCGACGGCGCGGGCCGGCCACTCGGCCACCTGCTCGGCGAGCTCCTCCAAGAGGTGGAGGGTGCCCTTGCGGCGGCGGTGGGCGACGGTGGCGGCCACGTCGCGGCGCGGTGCGATCGCCTCGGCGAGCGCCTCCCGGCCGCCGGTGTGCAGACCGGTGGTGAGCACGTGTTCGTACCCCGGCAGGGTGCGGTAGCCGACCAGGTCGCCGAGATAGGGCAGCACCCAGGGCGCGGCGGTCTCCACGAACAGGTCCTCGTAGCCCTGCTGGACGCCGTCGCGGACCCGGTCGAGCTGCTCGGCGATCACGGCGAGCAGGGCGCGCAGCGGCTCTCCCTCCTCGGCGTCGCGCAGCAGGTGCCAGCGGGGCAGCAGCGCGGCGAGCCCGTCCGGATCCCGGGGCGCCACCGTGGCCGGTGTCTCCAACTCGACATCCGTCGACTTCGCGGCCATCACTTGACCTCCGTCAGAATCAGGGTGTCCGTGGCTTTGGCCGACAGCAGCGCGAACTGTGCGGGGCGGATGCCACGGAAGACGAACACCGTCCGGCCCTTCACCAGGGGCCGGGTGTCGGTGATGTCGGGGTTGAGGCGCAGGAGCTCGGCGAGTGGGACGCCGTACCGGGCGCACACCGACGAGAGCGTCTCACCGTCCGCGTCGCGGACCATGTGGCTCCTCTCCTCGTACGCCGCCGGGTGCGCCGGTACGGACACGCGTGGGGCGCCGGGGTCGGTGAGCAGCGCGGTGAGCTGGTCCGGGGTCGCCGAGGCGGGCACTCCGGTGAAGACGTCGACGTCCACGTGGTCGACGCCCGGCACGGCGTGGGCGGTGGCCAGCACCTCGGAGAGCCGGGCGGGCCGGCCCAGCTCCCGTCCCTCGTAGCCGAGTCGTTGCAGCAACGCCTGGCGCAGCCGGGGTTCGACGATCTCCCACGCGTGATCGGGGGCCATCTTCACCTTGGCGGCGAGGAGCAGCAGGACCAGTTCGCGCGCGTCCACCCGGACTGGGAGGTTCGGGTCGCCGTACTCGGTGAGCGCCGCCCTGAGCGGCCGGAGGCTCTCCTCGCCGAGGGGCACGTCGTCGGTCCCGGCGACGGTCACGTGCAGCACGCGCCGTCGGCCGTCGAAGAGTTCCCGTGCGGCTGCCCGGCCGATACCGGCGCGGGAGCGGGCGAAGTCCTCGTAGTCCGGCTCGGAGACGAGCCGGTCCAGTGCGGAGACCGCGAGCGGGATCGTACGACGGGTGAGACCGGGGCCGTCCGCGTCCGCGCCGCCGGTGGCGGGCCGCGGGTTGGTGACCGCGGTGACGCCCAGCGGGCGGGTGAGGGGCTGGGTGACGCGGTCGGCGGGCACGTTGGCGGCCTTGCCGGTGCCGAACCGGTAGCGGGCGCGGACGTTCTCGTGGCCGCTGGGCAGGCGTGCGCCGTGGACGCCGTCGCCGAACGTCACGGTGGTGCGGCCGTCGGCGGTGGTGCCGGTGATGTAGACGCGCTCGGTCGGGGTGCGCCCGGCAAGACTGTCGACCTTGTGCCACAGGAGACCGTCGACCCGGATCTCCAGGACGGGGGTGGCGCCGAGCGGGGTGTCGTCGGCGAGCCAGGTGAGCGGGGACTGCCACAGCGCGAAGGTCTGGTTGACGCGATCGGATTCCCCGCTGCCGATGGCCTCCTCGCGGCTCTCGCCATGTGTGGCCTCGACGACGTTGCCGAGGACGCGCACGCTCGCGCGGCGGTAGCGGTGCACGAGGCCGGTGGTGAGGGTGAGCCGGGTGTGCACACGGTCGCCCGGCAGTTGCGGATCGACGGCCGGGTCGGCGGCGGCGATCGTGACCACCTCGGTGGCGGTGACGCCTGCGGCGCCGGGGACATCCGTGCGCTCGCCCGTGACGATGAGTGTGCGTCCGGGGCGCAACCCGTCGTACAGCTCGGCGAGTTCGATCTCGTGGCCGTGGACCTCGTCGCCGAGCGGCTCGTCCGCCGGGCGCAGCGGATCGCCCGCCGCGTGCACGGTGGTGTCGCGGACGTGGGAGAGCAGGACGTCGAACTCGTCCAGCCACGGGCCGGCGAGGGTGAGTTCGGTGCCGCGGCCGGTGATGCCGTAGTTGGAGTACGCCGCCGTGCGCGCGGCCACGACCTGGGTGGTGACGAAGGCCAGCTTCGCGTCTCCGGGGACGCCGGTTCCCTTGCCGGGGCGCTGGATGGCCACCCAGCTGCCGACGGTGATGCCGTCGTGCACGGTGTCGAGTTGCAGCACGCGGCGGTTGAGCGGTTCCGGCTTGCTCGCGATGACGATCTCGACGTTGGGTTCGGTGCTGCCCACCGTGTACTTGAGGGTCACCTCGTACTCGCCGTGCGTGAACCGCGCGCTCGCGCCCGGCCGCAGGAGCTCCTCGTGGGCCGTGCCGTTGTCGACGCCCACATGGACCGTTCCGTCGTCGTCCGGGGGGGACACGAACAAAGTGCGCTCGGGCAGGCCGGTGCGGAGCCGGGCGGTGACACCCGGTTCCTGGGAGTCGGCCGGGCGCCGGCTGAGCCAGTTCAGGTCGCGGTCCTGGCCGGAGCGTGTGGACAGGTCGACCTGTCCGGGACCGAGGGTGAAGGTGACTTGCTGGGTCACCGGCAGGTTCTCGGCGCGCTGGTCGGAACCGCTGCCCTCGACGTACTGGAACTCCGCCCGGACCGGGACCTTGCCAGTCGGGTCGTACACGACGCGCATGGTCGCCAGAACGGCGCCGGTCAGCGGCCAGTCGGCGGTGCGGATGACGCGGCCCTGGCCGTCCTGGACCGGCTTGAGGGGGGCGGTGGCGCCGAAGGGTGCCGCAGTGACGCGCATGGCGAGGAGTTCACGCAGGAGCTGGGGCGCGCCGGGCGCGGCGGCGGTGCGCCAGGCGGGGTAGAGGCCGCCGCCGAGACCGGGGTTGAGCGCCGAGAGAAGGCGCGCGGTGTCGGTGCCGGGGCTCCGGGTGCCGCTCCCCGTCCCAGGGGCGGGTGCGGGGGTGGCGGTGCGCAGGGCCGGGAGGACGCCGGTCAGGGCCTGGAGGGCTGCCCGGCGGGGGTCCGGGGCTTCATCCCGTACGGCGGCATGCAGCGGCTGCGTACCCTCCTGCTCGGCTGCTCCGGTCGGCGCCACAGGTTGCGCAGGTGCCAACTCCAATGCATGCTCGGCCAGTTCTGAGAGCTCCGCCTCGAGCTGCTCGAACCATGCCGACACGTCCTCGTACGGCTCGGCCAGCACCTGGGCCTCGTTCAGACGAGCCACCGGCTCGACCAGCCGGGCCGCGAGACGCTCCGGGGTCCTGATGCCGTCCAGGTCGGTCCGCAGGGGGGCCAGCACCTGGTCATCGAAGTCCTCGATCAGGCGGCTGACCGGGCGCGGGCCCGGGACCTCGGGGGTCGGGGGCTCGTCGCCAGGCTCGCCCGGGGTCGCGGGCTCGGCCGTCCAGCGCCGTACCTCGTCGACGAGTTCCTTCAGCGTGGGCGGGGCCGACCTGGGCAGGGAGATCGCGGTGATCTCGTCCTCACGGTCGATCCGCACCCCCGCGACGGACAGCAGCTTCCGTTCCCCGCCCGCCTGTTCACCGAAGACGAACAGGAGCTGGTCCCCGGTCCGGACGGAGTTCGCCGTGCCCTCGACGAAGAAGGCGGAGCGGCGGTCGAGGTCCTCGGGCGTCACGAGGGAGGGCCGGCGACGCCGCACCTTCAGCTCGTTCCAGTCCCAGCGGGCGGTGAGGTCCCGGGTGGTCTCGAAGGCCAGGGACTGCTCGTCGGCGGAGGCGGGCACGCTGTGGCTGCGCGCGCCGCGCGGGACGAGCACCGGCGCCGCCTCGGCGCGCGGATCGCGTTCCAGGGTGTACGCGAGATGGGTGCCGGCCGCCACGCCCGGTCGGGGCCGGTGTCCGACGAGCCGCCCGAGCAGCACCAGCGAACGGTGCTCGTTCGCCGTGCGGATGTACGCCTCGTCGGCGATCCGCTCGGAATGGAAGGTGAGCAGGTCACCGAGGACGGCGGTGGCATCCAGCAGGCCGATCGCCGGGTCGTCGGGAGTGCGGACGGTCAGCCGGTCGAGCGCCGGGTACGCGGGTGAGGCCAGCCGGTCGAGGAGGGCGGCGAGGAAGGAGCCGTACGCGCCCATGCGGTAGTCGAGCGCGGTGCGGCCGGGTGGGTTGTGGAGCGGGGCTGGGGCGAGGCGTTCGTCGTGGCCGCCGCACGCGCCGCCGCAGGAGCACGCCTGGCTCATCGCGCACCTCCCAGGGATATCGCGAGCCGCCCGTTATCCGGCCGGTCCGGGTCGTTGTCGCAGGTGGCGATCTCCAGCGGGCCGAGCCGCAGCACGCCGTCCTCCCTCTCTCCTCGATCCTGCTCGAACAGCCGCCGCAACCGGGTGACCTGCACGCTCTCCACGCCGGGCACGGCGGCGGCAACGGCGACCAGGCGGCTGAGCCGGACCGGTTCGCCGAAGGTCAACGCGTCCGGGTGGAAGAAGCCCAGCCGTCCGCCGGGCAGGCGCCCACTGCCGAGCACGCGGTGCAGCTCGGCAAGGATCTGCCCGTGCTGGTGGCCGGGGCGGGCGCAGACGGTGAGTGCGATGTCCAGCGGCACCAGGCGGGCGGGGCCGACGACCAGGTCGTGTCCGATGCGCCGGTACGTCTCGAGGGCCTGCGCCACCGAGGCGAGCAGCTCCTCGCTCGGGTCCCCGGTGCCGTACGCGTCGACGGCGATGTGCGCCTCCTGGCCACTGCCGGTCCAGCGCAGGTCGGCGGCGGCGCGCTGCACCCCGGGGAGGGCTAAGGCGAGGGCCGCGTAGTCCTCGGCGGTGACGGCGCGCAGCCGTGTGCGGCGCAGATCGAGCGGGGCCAACTGACGTACCTGCTCGATGGGTTCGGGCTCGGTGCCGCCGGTGGCGGGCTGCGGATTGCGGACGGTGGCGGCCGTGGTCTCGCAACCGGCTGCCATGATCAGGTGGTTGATGGCCTCGGCGCCGACGTTGCCCGCCGGGCCGCCGCCGAGCCGGTAGCGGATCGCGAGCCGCGTCCCGGGCGCCGGTTTCGCGCCGTGCCGGCCGTCGCCGAAGCGCAGGGCGAGTCGGCCGTCGTCCTCCAGTTCACCGACGAAGTGCCGGTCGCGGGGGCCGCTGTCCAGCAGGTCGCGGCGCGGCTCCCAGACGGTGTCGCCGTCGTACGCGCGTACGGCGGGCAGGGCGCGGCGCGGGTCCTGGGCGAGGGCGGCGGCCGCGGCGCCGCGCAGCACCGCTTCGTCGGGGTGCAGTCCCGCCGCATACGCCGGGCCCCAGCTGTGGGCGATCTCCCAGGCGATGTGCCCGTCGAGGACCGTGCCCGCGCGGGCCCGTGCCGTGAGGACCTCGACGCGCCGCAGCTTGGTGCCGAGCAACTCGTCACTGCGGTGGAGGAGTTCCCGCAGGGCGCGCACGGGATGCCGTTGGAGTTCCAGCCGCTCCAGTGTCTTCAGACCGTAGATCACGGCGAGTTCGGCGATCTCATCCTGGCCGAGTCCGTCGCGGTCGCGGGCGCTGCGCCACAGGTCGACGAGCCGTTGCCGGACCTGGCCCGGGACGGCGGCGATCCGCTCGGCCTGTCCGGCGGCGACCGTGCCGGGGTCGGGGAAGGGGACCGCCTGTGCGACGGGAGCGCGGTGGAGCACGGGACGGAAACGGGGCACGATGCCCGGGTAGACGGACTGCGCGAGCAGCGTGCGCAGCGCCGCGGCCTGGGCGTACGCCGTACCGGGCACCACGTGTTCGTGCCGCTGCCCGGCGCGCTCCAGACCGAGTCCCGCGCGCAGGGTGGCCCGCTCCCCCACGACCTCGAACAGTTCACGGACGTCGTCGGGGCTCAGCGCCTCACCGCGCTCTGCCCGGTCCGTGAGGGAGTTGATGAGCCGTGCGGGCGCGTTGCCCTCCGTACGGTCCGCGCAGCCGAAGGCGAGCGAAGCGAGATGGGCGTACCCCCGGCCGGAGGCTGGGGAAGGATCGCAGGACGCGACGACGGCCGGCACCGGCGGCACGGTGACCGTCTCGGCAGAGCCCGAGCTGCCGTGGTCGACGAGGACCGTGTTACCGCGGGCCAGGGCAACGTTCTCGACGGGCAGGCAGTCGCGGCCGCCGCGTGTGGTGAGGCAGAGGGGGAAGCGCAGGGCGTCCTCGGCGGCCCAGGTGATCTCCAGGACCGGCTGGTCCTCGATCCGGTCCAGGCCGGGCGTGACCGAGGTCAGCCGGACGGCCTGGCGGTGGGCGGGGTCGGCGTCGCCGGGGGTGCCGGTGCGTGGTCCCCTGACCTCCTCGAGAACCAGCACATCGCCCGGCCTCAGAGCGAGTTGACGCTCCCGGCAGGTCTCCGGGTCCACCCAGGCGTCGCGCAGGGTGGCGGCGGTGGCCCCCTTCGGCAGGGCGCACACCTCACCGCCCCAGGTCCACAGCCGGATCGCGTTGTGGGCGACCCTCAGCTCCAGCGGTTCGGCGGCGACCACGGGTTCGAAGACCTCCACCGTGCCACGCTCGCCGAGGTCGCCGAGGTCGTTCTCGTCGAGGACGGTGCCTGGCTCGGGACGGTCGTGCGGGTCGAGGGTGCGCATGTCGACTGCGGCGAAGCGGTACGTCCCGGGCGAGAGCGTGTGGTCGCTCGCGGTCTCGACGGTGACGTACGCGCGGGCGTTGCAGCCGTCGTGCATCGCATAGTCGATCAGGCGGACGTGCCGTCGGACGGAGACACGGCGTCGCGCGGTGTCGAGGTAGGCCTCCGTGGCGACCGCGTCCTGCTGGTAGCTGATCTGGTCGCCGGTGTGGGCGAGCAGTTCCACCAGGGTCACACCGAGGTCGGCGGCGTTGCGCTCGCTCCAGTCCGGGGTGGTGAGTGCCAGCCGGTCAAGGAGGAGCTTGCGGATGGTGTCGTAGTCGCGGGCCGTGTAGTCGATGACGGGCGCGGACGGGAAGACCGGGGTTTCCGCGCCGTCGGTCCTGCAGTCGAAGGGCGTGGGACAGTCGGGCCGGAAGCTGAAGTACGCGCTGTGGTAACGCTGGTCGAAGCCCCGGAACGGCTCGGCGCCCGGCCGGCCGTACGGGTCGGTCTCCACCAGTGAGAGGCGGTAGCGGGAGCTGTCGCCGGCCCGGTCGAGGGTGACGTAGAGCCGGTCGTCCAACTCCGGGTCCTCCTCGCGTTCGACGCTCGCGCCGACCGCGGTGATGCCGGTGATCCGCCGGCCGCCGTCGACGCGGACGTTCTCGGGGCCCAGGCCGTGCGGTGCCTTGCCGAGGAAGGTCACGGTCAGGAGCAGCCCGTCGTCGCTGACCTCGACGGCGTCGACGCCGTTGAGCTGGGCGGCCCGTACCTTGGCCCGGCGGGTGGTTCCCGTGCTCATGCCGCCCTCCCCTCGAAGACGTCCTCGCGTACCGTGCCGGTGGCCCGGACGGCGTACGACAGATGCACACGTACAACGTCGTCGCCGCCGTCGATGTCGAGGGCGACGACCTCGACGAGATCGCCGAGCCAGCGCTGGAGCGCGGCCTGGACGGACAGCTCGAGGGTGCTGAGCAGTTCGGGGCTGTTGGGCGCGAAGACCAGGTCGAGCAGTCCGCAGCCGAAGTCGGGGCGCATCACCCGCTCACCCGGGCTGGTGAACAGCAGTTGCTCGATGAGGTCGTGGACGTGCTCGGCGGGGCATGCGTGCGCGGTTCGGCGCCTGCGGTCGGCGTGGAAGGGGAAGGCGATGTCGGTACGCGTTCTCTGGCTGAGCGGCCTCATCGGACGGTGACCTTTCGCTGCGCGGCCTGGACGAGAGGCGGCCCCTGCGGGACGAAGGCCGCGCTGAAGCACTGGGCGGCGGAGGTGTCGAGCAGTACCGGCGCGCCGTCGACCAGGACGCCGCTGCCGTCGGCGGTCCAGCGCACGAGGACGCACGGCGAGGGCACACCGGCGACGGTGTGCGGGCAGCCGGTGACGACATAGCTGTGCGCGGCCGTGGCGACGGCGGCGCCCTGGCTGAGCGCTCCGCCGGAGGGTGTGGTGGCGGGCGTGACACGACCGCCGTGCGGGCAGCCGATCACGGCCGCCGCGTCGAGCAGACTCCCGGGCATCTCTTCTTCCGTCCCCCGTCTTCTATCGCTTCGAGAGAACCGTCAACTGGCCCTCGTTGATGGTCACTTCACGCCCCCGCAGGACGATCTCGGCACCCCCGCCGGTGGCGATGACCACGGCTTCCTTGGTGATGCGGATGTAGGCGCCGCCCTGGGCCTGAAGCAGGATGCCCTGCTCGGCGCCGGCCGTGTCGTTCATGACGATCTTGTGCGCCTGCGGGGTCTGG
Source organism: Streptomyces chiangmaiensis (assembly GCF_036281785.1). Classification (NCBI taxonomy): domain Bacteria; kingdom Bacillati; phylum Actinomycetota; class Actinomycetes; order Kitasatosporales; family Streptomycetaceae; genus Streptomyces; species Streptomyces chiangmaiensis. The sequence continues at coordinate 20,600 of NZ_JAYWVC010000045.1, forward strand.
ACGACGACCGGCTTGCTGGTCGCGTTCGCCTGGAGCTCGCGGCGGGCGTCCGGCGGGAGTTCGTCGGCGGCGCCGTACCAGCACCCGGTCCAGACGGGGAAGCTCGGGTCCCCCTGCTCGAACTCCACCCATACACCGGAGCCGGGCGGTGGCACCACGAACTGGCCCGCCTCCTGGCCTGTGAAAGGCAGGCAGGGCAGGGCCCAGGTGGACGGTTCGTCGCCGAGCACGTCCGGGACCTCGGCCGTGATCCGGCCGATGCGCAGCGGGTCGTTGTTGTCCACCACCCGGCCGCGGAACTTGCCGAGGTAGCGATTGCTGGGTGCCGCCATGCTGAACTGCTCCTGGTTGGTGGGTGGTTCGCGTCGTGGTTCGTGTCCCCATCAGGGCCGGACGTGGTCGCTGCGCGCTTCGAGGCCCTCCCGGGAAAGGGTGAAGTTCTGCTGGAAGGAGCCGGGGCGCAGGTTGTGCGTGACGGACTTGACGTAGTAGTCGCCGTCGTACGCCCGTCCGGAGCCGCGCACGCCGACAAGCTGGCGCGGCTGGAGGAGATAGCCGTGCCGGTTGACGTCCAGCGAGCCTGAACCCGAGACGACGTCTGCGGACACGGCCGCACGCGCGAGCAACTCGGCCTCGGCCTGCTCGCGTTGCTGCTTGGCTGTGCCCGAGAGCGTCTTGCGCTTCAGGGCCGGGGTGGGCCGCCTGCCGAGTGGTGGGCGCAGCGGGCTGATCGGCGGCTGCGGAAGCAGCGTGGCCAGCCGCGTGCCGGGGTCCTGCCACCGGGCCTGGGGCTCTTCGCGGGCGGTGCCGTCGTACGCGAACGTCAGCTGGTCGACAGTCGAGTTGGCGTCCATGTTGACGTTGAGGGCGTGCTGGCGGATGCCGAGGCGTACTTCAGGTCCCCAACGAGCCGAGGACTGACCGGGGTTGGGCCCGGGCTCCAGGTAGAAGGTGTAGCCGTTGGCCCGGGCGAGCTCGGTGACGTACTGCAGATCGGTCCCGGTCTGGTAGTGCACCCGCAGATCCTGATGCGGGGGCTGGGCGATCTTCTCGGTATAGACGTCGGGTCGGATGCCGTAGTCGGAGTAGCGGCGCAGGATGGCGAGGACGCGCTGGGAGGGCGGGAGGTTCGGGTACGGGGCGGTGCGCTCCTCCAGGTCCATGAGCAGCGTCAGATCCTCGCCGGTGACGGTGAGGGTGGAGTGGCCGGGCTGGTTGCTGGCGCCGACCTCCTGGCGGACGATCAGACCGTCGAACAACACCTCGGGCGTGCCGCGGACGCTGACGGTGACGATGAGACGGGTCTTGGGATCGAAGAACCCCTCCGGCAGCAGGCGCTGGTTGATCAGCCCGTTCTTGGTCAGGTCGAACGCGAGCTGGAAACCGCTGCGTTCACCAGCGGTGGCGGTGATCTGGGCGGACAGCAGCGCCTCGGCGACCTCGACGGGGACCGGGCGGGCGAGAGTCGGCCCCATGAGAAGGGTGACGTGGACGGGGCCCTGCCCGACGGGGAGCTCAGACACGCCGGTCTCCACGCGGAAGGCCGCCGGCGAGCGGAATCCCGATGACGCGCCCGGCCTCGTCCGTCAACTCCCGCGGGTCGAGTGCGGGGTTGGCGTCGGCGATCCGCCACCACTGACCGGGGTCGCCGAAGAACCGCTGCGCGAGCAGATCCGGCCGCTCGCCGGCGCCCACGGTGTGCGGCTGGGTGTCCTCGTCGAGCGGCGGCAGCAACCGGCGCTTGGAATAACGGACTTCGGTCCCGTCGGCGAGCCGGTGGACACCGATCTCGGCGTCGTGGTAGCGGCTGGTGCGGGGGTAGGGGTGGGCGCCCGGTATGGCGTCGAGGGCGCTCTCGTACGGCTCGATGTCGGCCATGGTGTGCTGCTCAGCCCCTTCCGGTCACGAGGTCGGTGCCACCGAGCCCGAGGACGCCCAGGCTCCCACCGCGCGCGGCGGCGGCGAGCCGCTCCTTCTGCGCGAGGTGCGCCATGTAGAGATCGGCACCGCGGTGCCCGGCGGGCAGGTCGCTGACAGTCAGGATCTTCATGCCGATGGAGAGCGAGGCCCGTATCGGATTCAGATTCACGTCGAAGGCGGACTCGTTGACGGACAACTCGGTGAGCCGCACGGGCATCACCCGCTTGCTGCCCCAGGTGAACAGCGTCAGCGGCATCTCGATCGGGCTGATCTCGATGGTGCCCTTCTGCGACAGCTGTGTCGCGGCCCGCAGCTGAGCGGTGGTCGGCTGCACGAGCATCTCGAGCGTGGCGAGCTGCGGATGGATCCCGTCGGGCGCAGCGACCTCGAACTGGTCGGTGGCGTCGATCTCAGCGGTGAACTTCCAGGTCTCCTGGGCGGGACCCTTGAGGCGGAGGGCCTCGTTCCGATCCCCGTTCCCGGCACCTCCGCCGGCTCCGTCACCACCGTCCCCGGCGGACTGCGGCGCGATGCTGCGCTCCAGGGTGTCCGGATTGAACTGGAGCACAATGATGCGCTGGGGGGTGCCGGTGTCGGGGGCGACGACGACTATTCCGGAGCGGATGGGTTTGGGTATGTCTGCATAGCGGGTCACGGTTCGCCTCTGCCGCTGTCGGTGGTGTGCATGGATTCAGAGCTGCCGGATCACCATGGACCACCAGTTGTCCGACTCCTTCAGAGAGCCGGGGTCAAGGGTGGTGAGATACGCGGTGAGTAGATCCTTGTAATCGGCTTGCTGACTGTCGTCCGCTGCCTTACTGAAGGCCTTGTACCTCCCGATGCGATACAGGAATTCGATGAAGTTTCCGAGCGACTCGTTGACGACCTCGATCTCGACGTTCTCAGCGACCAGGCGTGCGAGCAGGATCTGCCCGTCCAACGGGTTCAGGTAGTAACGGAGATCGGAATCGCTGTGCGGTGCCCCCAGCGTCACAAGCGTGACCTGCGTACCGCCGATGCTAGCGGAAACACCATCGAAGGTCTCCGGGTCGGAAACGACCTCCGCCGAGAACATCCCGGTAAGCCGGTCGGGCAGACCGACGTCAAAGAGCTCTGCCGCCTCAATTCCCGCCGATTTGAAAACCTCGCGGTCCGAGACGTCGAGGCAGGTGATATTGCCCGCCCCAAAGAGGTCGATGAGCTGCTGCTGAGTTGCCATTATTTCCTCGCCGGTGTGGTGTCTACTTGCTCGTAATGAAGCGAGATGATTCGTCGTGCTACTTCCACCATCCCTTGATGACGAACTTTACCAGTCGACCAACTTCCAACTTTTGCATCCCGGTTCGGATTTGGCGGCCAACCTTCGAGTTGGTGTTGTTGTGCAGTTGCCTCATGGTCTCCGGATGGTCTTCGCCAGCCCCCTGAAGCTCACGAAGATGGTCCGCCTGCTTATTCATCGCATACTGCCTGGCGGCTTCGGCGAGATCCGGGTCGCTCTTGAATTTGTCCATGATGTAAGTCGCGAGGGCATCGCGATACGAATCCTGAACCGTGCCGCTTCGCCTGCCGGTACCGTCGACCTTCTCGCCCCTGAAGGGTGAGAGTTCCTCTTGGTCCTCAGATTCCCACCGCTTGAGCTCGACTACCTTGACAACGAAGTCAATCTTGTCCATTACCTGTTCGAACTCGATGGGAATGGTGGCGCGGTCCTGCTGTCCCGGCAACGGACGGGAGTCACCAATTCCTCTGGACTTCTTGCGCTTTACCTGCTCCCGGCCAGTACCAACAGTCTTGGCGAGCGCTTCGATCAGTTTGTCGGTCTTACCCTTGGCCCATTCGCTGGTCTTGATGTCCTGCAGGTCGTTGGGCATCTTGGCGATCATTTCCTGGAGCTCCACCTCGGCGAGGTTCGCCTCACGGGCGCCCTTGATCCTGTTCTCCGCTTCGATCGCGCGCTTCAACTCCTGGTACAGCTTCTGGAAACCCTTGGCGAACTCCGTGTCCGATTCGTCACCCTGAAGCAGGAACCAGTCATCGAACTCCCTGATGCCCACCCTCTTCTGCATTTCCTTCAGGACTTCGGAATCTTCGCCGTCCAGGACCAGTTGTACGCGCTGCCGGTCGGCCTCGCTCACCTGCCGTCGCGGGTTGAGCAGGGCGTTGATCGCGTACTTGGAGGAACCTTCCAGGTTCAGCTGGCTCAGGCGGTACCAGATGCGCAGGCCGCTCAATGTGGCTCGCATGACGGGCTCTTTCGTCCCGCGCCGGAGAATTCTGTCCAGGCGAGGCTTGATGCGTGCCACGATCTTTGCCAGACGTGCCTCCTTCGATTCCTTGGACTTCTCGTCCTTCTTCCGCTGGTCCTGTTTCCGCCTCTTCTGTTCCTGTCGCCGCTTCTTGTCGTCCCGAAGCCGGTCCTTCTTCCGCTTGAAGAAGTTCCGCAACTTCGACGCGCCGTTCTTGAGGACCTTGCCGAGCTTCGACTTCTTCAGCTTCCGGCCGAGGGCCTTGGCCGCGTTGCCGACCTTCTTCAGCGCCGACTTGACCGCGCCCTTGGCCTTCGCGAGGGCCTTGCCGACGGGGGACTTGTGCTCCTTTGCCTTGGTCGGCTTGGGACCCTCGATCTCCTTCTGCTTCTTCTTCGGAGTGGAGTCTGGGGTCTGTTCCTTGGCGGGATCCTGTTCCTTGTCCGGGGTTCGGTCCTTGGACGGCCCCTGCTCCTTGTCGGGCGTCCTGTCCTTTGACGGATCCCGATCCGATGTTCTGTCCTTCGCCGGCCCCTCAGCCCTGTCCTTCGGCTTTGTCTCCGCCCCGTCAGGCTTCTTCGCCGGCCCCTTAGGCGTCGCGTGGTCCTTCGGCTTCACCGGGGACTTCTCTTCCGGTGACGGCTTGCCCTTCGGCCTCGGCTTCGTGCCCTCCCGGGACAACGCCTGCCTGGCCTTCCTCATTGCCCCCCGCGCCGAGTTCACCGCCGCCCCCGCCGCCTTCTTCGCTCCGCCCCCCACCTTCTTCAGGCCGTCCATGATCTTCTGGGCCATGCCCTTGACGCGCTTGCCGACGCCCTTGGTCGCTGAAGACAGCTTCTGGAGGAGGAAGTTGGTGATGAAGTCGAGGAGGGCAACGACGCCTGCCGCGACCGCCTCCGCAAAGAGGCACGCCGCCGGTCCAGCCTTCACCGCCTTCAGGTACGCCCAGAACTTCCCGAACGCTGACAGGATCGAGCTGACGGTCGACCAGGCCGCCATCAGGCCCTGGATGATCGTCAGGATCGCCCCGGCTGCCGGGACGATCATCGAGACGACCTTCTCTATGACCAAGGTCGCGATCATCATCGGCAAGGACGCGATGATCGCGTCCCACGCCATCTTGCCGATCTGTTTGATTGATACGCAGCCCTTGACCAGGACGTCGATGACCGCCTTGCCGAGGCCGAGGATGCCCTCGACCTTGGTGTCGAACCACTGCTTGACCGCCACCTTGATGGCGCCCCAGAGGTGGTCGGTGATGCCGGTCTTCGCAGAACTGCCCGCCTTGGAGATCCAGCCGCCCGGGTCCGGCGCGATGTCGGCGACCAGTGCCGCGAACTTCCCCAGCGCCTCGATGGCCGCCTGCGCGAACTTGATCGCGCCCTCGATGACGGCCTGGTAGGCCTTGATGACCGCCTTGACGCCCGCCTCCAGGACGTCGAGCAGTTTGTTCAGGCCGGCTGCCAGCGCGTCCAGGAGCGTGTTGACGGCCTTCTTCAGGCCGTCCGCCAGCTTGTTGACCGTCGCGATGGCCGCGTCCCGCAGACCCTCGATGGCCTTGCGGAAGCGATCTCGCAGTTCGGGGAATGCGGCGAGGAGCGTGTCCCCGATGGCGATCAGGACATCCGCCAGCGCGTTGATCGCCTTGATGGCGAGATCGCGGACGAAGTCGATGGCCTGGTTGGCCCACTCCTTGAACTGGTCGATGATCCCGTTGACCGCCTTGCGGGCGGCGTCGAAGACCGCGGTGACCGCTGCAAGCAGGCCCTTGAAGAAGTCGGCGACCTTGTCGGCGATCCAGCCGAGCAGGCCTCCGGAGGGCTTCTTCTTCTCCTCCTTCTTCTTCTTGGCCTCCTTCTCGGCGTTCTCGCGCTCGGTGTCGATCTGGGCGTTGTCCTTGTCCTTGCGCGCGCCGATCTCCTTGTCCTTGTCGTCGCGCGCCTTGACGATCTCCTTGTTCTTCTTGTCGTGCTCGTCGCCGGACTGCTTGTCGGCGTCCTCGACCTTCTTGTCCTGCTCGGCCCGCCAGTCCTCGCGCTGCTTGTGCGTCTCGTCGGCGACCCTGCCGCGCTCGGCGGTCTGCTGCGCGGTGTTGCGCTCGACCTCGCGGTCGATCTCGTTCTGCTTGTCCTGCTTGGCCTGCTGCTCGCTCTGCTGGTGCTCCTTCTCCTTGGCACCGAGGTCGCCCTGCGCCTTGCCCGCGGCACCGGTGATCTCGGTGCCCTTCTCCTGCTTGGCGACGGCCCCGACGCCGGCCTTCGGCGCGGGCGTCGCCTCGAGCGCGCCACCCTTGCCGCCCCCGGAACCACCGGAGGCCTTGCCGGTGAGCTGCTCCCGGGGCGCGTCGGGGAAGACCTGGTCCTCGCCCATCGGCTTGGCCGCGTCCTCGCGCCCGGTCGTCTGCAGGTCGGACTGCTTGTCCTTGAGCGCCTTGGCCTGGTCGTCCGTGCGGGTCGGGTCGCTGGCGCCCTCGAGGCGGATCTTGGGCGCCGGGCCGACGGTCTTGTTCTCGAGTGCGGGGTCGGTGGTCGGGACCGCGTCGGCCGCCGCCTCGACGTTCTTGGCCTCGGCCTCGCTGAGTCCCTTGTCGGGCACGGCAGGATGCGGCGGCGGAGGCACGTCCGAGGCGGGCTGCTGGCCCTCGGCCTTGTCGCCGCCCTTGGCCTTCTGCTTCTCGCCCTGGTCCTCCGGGCCGACCCGCTCCACCTTGCCGGTGACCCGAGCGGCCGCGGGTGCGGCCTCGGGCGGCGCGGAACGCGTCTGCGGCGCACCCGAAGGACGTTCCCGTGTCGGCGGGGCCGCGTCGAGCCGCTTCTGCTCGTCGGCGATCTTCTTGTCCGCGGCCTTGTCGACCCCCGGCATGGCGGCGGCCGCCTGGTCGGGCGCCAACTTGCTCACGGTCTGTACGGCCGCCTTGGGGTCCTGCCCCGAGACGTCTGGCGGTTCCTCCTGCTTCTGCTCGGGCGCGGCCTCGCCGCCCCCTCCGCAACTGCCCTGCCCGTCCTCGTCCTTCTCGGGCGCGGGCGCGGGCGGCGCGCAGCCACCGCCGTCCTTCTCCAGGGAGGCCTCCGGCCGGGGAGCGTCGGTCGCCGCGGTCTGGCCGGGCCCGTCGGTCTGCTCTGCGGCCGGGCTCACCGCCGCCTGTGCGACGGACGGCGCGCCACCCGGACCCGCGGCCACCGCAGGTCCGGTCTTCTCGGCCGCGCCGACCGGTCCGCGCGGTGCGGCGCCGGGACCGGTCTCTTTGGGCACCTGGCTCTTGGCCTGGGGCGCCTCGCGCTCGGAGCGGGGCGGTTCGGCACCGCGGCGAGCGGCGGGCGAGGGATCGCGGTCCTCGACAGGTGTCTTGGGGGTCTGTGCGCCGGCCGGCCGGGACACGGCGGCCGCGACCGGACTCGCCACGGAGGGCGTGGGTCCCGCAGTCGCCGGGGACAAAGCGGTCGGACGGGTCTCGGTGGCCGCACGCTCCCTCTGCTGGTCCTTCTCCTCCTGCTCGTCCTTGGCGTCCGGCCGCTCGTCGTCACCGTCCGCCGAGTCCGAACCGGAGTCGGCCTTAGTCTGCTCCCTCTCCTGCTGCTGCTCCGGGTCGGGCTTCTCGGTCTCCGGCTCGGGACGCTCCTTGTCCTGGGTCGCGAGATCCGGGCCGACCTCCTGGTCCAGCGGCTTGTCGGTCTCCTGGAGGTCTTTGGTGCCTCGGTCATGGGACTGCGCGACGGGTCCGTTCTCGGGCTGCGCAGCCTCGCCCTCGACGGGCCCCTCGTCCTGACCGGGTGCCTTCGCCTCTGGTCCGGCCCCGTCCTCGTCCTGCTCCTGTTCGTTCTTCTCCCGCTCCTGCTCGGTCTTCTCCGCCTTCGTCGGCGGCGGAGTGGGGAAGGAACTCAGCGACGGTTCGGCGGTACCCGGCCCGAGTTTGTCCGCGGTGGGTACGCCGGACAGGTCGAGGTCGGCCTCGGGCAGGTAGTCCTCGGGCTTGAGCGCGGGCTCGTCCTTCTCGCCCGGCGCCTGGGCGCCCTCGTCCTCTCCGGCCGCGACCTCCTGGTCGGCGCCCGCTTCGAGGCCGAGCGGCCGCTCCTCCTCGCGCGGCTCGGTCTCGGCGCCGCCGTCCTCGTCCTTCTCGTTGAGCCCGTGCTCGGACAACGCGGAGTCGGGCCGCTCGGCCCGTTCGTCGACCTTTTCCGGGCGCACAGGGCCGGGCTGGGCCTTCTGCTTCGGATCCGGCTCCTCGAGCTTCGACCCGGCAGCCGGCTGCGTCTGGTCGTCCTGCCGCTTGCGCTTGTCGGCGCCGGGCGCGGCGGCCTGCTGCGGGTCGGCCTCCTCCCGCTCGCGCTGTTCCTTGCGCTCTTCCTTGGCCTGTTCGGTGCCCTCTTGCTGTCCCTGGGCTCGTTCGTCGCCGGCCTGGTCGGTACGCTCGCGGTCGCCGGCAGCCTGCTCGTCCTCCTGCTGCTGCTCCTCCTTGGCCCGCTGTCGGGAAGCGTTGCGCTCGTCCTCCTGCTCCGTGCGCTGAGCGGCGTCCTGGTCCTCGGTGGCGGCGTCCGCACGGGCCCGGCTGCGGTCGCTGCTGCTCTTGGCGTCGCGCGTCTTGGCATCCCGCTGCTCTTCACGGGCGTCGGCGGAGCGCTGGTCGGCGGAGCTGCGGTCGGATTCCTGCTTCTTCTTCCACTGGATGCGTTCGACGCCGAGCTCTGCGAAGAGGTCGATCTCCGGCAACGGAGCGTCGGCGGGCTGGAGTTCGACGGGGCCGAGACGGGCCTGGTCGGCGATCTCCAGGAGCTGGTCGTACTCAGGGGTGAGCAGCCGGTTCTCCAGGCGCTCGACGACCGCGTCCTCCAACTCCTCGGACATTCGGGCCAGCTGGAGCCGTACGCGGCCGGAGGCGTCGGTCGGATCCCCGCGCAGAGAGCGCAGCACGTTGCCCGCGAGCCGGTCCACGAGGGTCGCCGGGTCGACGGCCTCGGCGCGCATCCGGTCGGCGTCCACGGTGGCGTAGCGCAGCCAGCCCGGAGTGGCCTGACCCTCCTCCACCTCCGGGGCGGACTCGTCCCGCCCGTGCCGTACGAGCTCCCGGGCCGCCGACTCAGCCTCCTGTTCGATCGCCTGCTGCGGCAGACTCACCGCGCCCGGCTCGCGCCCCGCCCGCAACGCCCCCAGCCCATGCGGGTTCTGCACCGTGTGCAGCAGTTCGTGGGCGAGGAGACGGCGCCCCTCGTCGGTGCCCGGTTTGAAGGCGCCCTCGCGGAAGAGGATGTCCTGGCCGACGGCGACGGCGTCGGCGCCGAGGAGTTCGGTCAGGTGGCCGGCGTCGCGGCCGGTGTGGAGGCGTACTCGGCTGAGGTCGTGGCCGAGTTGTTCCTCCAGGTCCCGGCGGATGCCGGGGTCGAGGGGCTGGCCGGCGCCGCTGACGATGTTTTTGGGCTCGGGGGCGCGGGACTTGGCCGCACGCTCCTTGCGCTTGCGCCGGCGCTGTTCGGCGGCCTGATCCGCACTCGCCTGCTGGAACTGGGTGCTCATAGGGACACCTCCCCGTGACCGCTGAGCCCTTCGTGCACCGCGCGGGCCAGCTCCTGGCCCAGGCGGCGCGCGGACAGGCCGGCAGGCAGTGTCGCGAGACCGCTCAGCGCGTCGACGCTCAGGGCGCCGTTCGCCGCCACGGGCACGCCGTGCAGCCGTACCAGACGGGCCAGTTCGCGCTCGAACTCGGCGGAGACGCGCTCCGGGTCCGCCCTGAAACCGTCGAGGACGAGTTCGCCGATCTCCACGCGGATCGCCGAGGGCTGCCTGCTCACACCCATCCACGCACCTCCGCGGGGGTCAGCGAGCGCTCCAGCTTGAGGTACTCGGTGCGGGCGGCCGCGAGCATGTGCCGCATCTGCAGCCGGTCGCCCTCCTCGGCGGCGAGGAACGCCCCGGACAGGGCGATGTTGCGGATGGAGCCGCCGGCCACGGTGAGCCGGGCGAGGAGTGCGGGGTCGATGTCCTTCACCGGGGCCTGCGGCGGCAGCACGCGCCGCCAGATCTCGGCGCGCTCGTACTCGGCCGGGAAGGGGAAGTCGACGACGAAGCGGATACGGCGCAGGAAGGCGGTGTCGAGGGCCTGTTTCATGTTGGTGGTGAGGATGGCGAGGCCGCGGTAGGCCTCCATGCGCATCAGCAGATAGCTGACCTCCAGGTTGGCGTACCGGTCGTGGCTGTCCTTGACCTCGCTGCGCTTGCCGAACAGTGCGTCGGCCTCGTCGAACAGCAGCAGCGCGCCGCCGCGTTCGGCGGCGTCGAAGACCCGGCGCAGGTTCTTCTCGGTCTCGCCGATGTACTTGCTGACGACCTGCGAGAGGTCGATGACGAACAGGTCGAGGTCGAGCTCCTTCGCCATGACCTCGGCGGCCAGTGTCTTGCCGGTGCCGGAGCCGCCCGCGAACATCGCGGTGACGCCGAGGCCGCGGCGCAGGGTCGCGGCGAAGCCCCACTCCTGGTGGACGGTCGCCCGCTGCCGCACGTGCGCGACGATCTCCCGCAGCACGGCCGTCTGCCGCTCGTGCAGGACGAGGTCGTCCCATCCGGCCTGCGGCTCGATACGGCGGCCCAGTTCGTCCATGCCGATCCGGGCCTCGTCCAGACCTGCCCGCCAGGCGAGTTCCGCGGGGTCCAGCTCGTCCTCGTGGGGCAGCCGTCGGCGCACGGTGGCGGCGGCGGACCGTACGACGTGCGGGGGCAGCTGGAACTGCGCCACCAGGGAGCGGAGTTCGGTGTCACCGAGGTCGGTGACCTCCTCGAACGCCTGGGACCAGAGCGCCAGTTGCTCCTCGTCGTCGAGTTTCGGCACGGGCACGCGGACGCCGTGCGGGCGCCCGCTGCTCAACGGGTCCTCGCCGGACACGACGACGGGTACGGCGGCCCCGGACAGGAACGCCTCGGTCGCGGCCCGCTGGTCGCGGTCGAGATCGCCGGCCTCCACCAGCAGCGCGGCGGGCAGCAGAATCGCCTCGCGCTGCCACAGCCGGGCCAGCCGGTCGCGTTCGGCGGGGTCGGTCGGCACGTCCTCGGCGCTCATCGCGTACAGGCCGAGGCCGCAGCGGGCGGCCGCGGCGGCGGCGATGTCGGCCCGGCTGCGCAGGTCGCCGCCGGTCACCTCGACCAGCATCGGTGCGTCGGGGCTGCGGACGTCCTCCGTCCAGCCCTCCGCGAGCCGGCTCGCGGCAAGGTCGTAGGAGGGCGGCAGCGTGTCCGGTGCTGGGGTGCGGCGCAGCTGGCCGTGCAGCCGGGCGTCCAGGTAGGGCGAGCCGAGCAGGAAGTGCAGGATGCGCTCGTCCAGCCGCAGCCGGGAGGTCGTCAGCCGGGTCTCGTCGTCGAGTTCCGCGATGCGCCAGCGCCTGAGCGGCGCCACGGGCGTCAGCGCGCTCCAGTGCGGCTCGGCCAGCGCGGCCAGCGCGAGGGAGAAGGTGGGGTACGCCCGCTCGGGGTCACCGCAGGCGGCGGCGCAGCGGGCGGCGGCCGTGGGCTCCAACTCGTGGGCGGCGGCGAGGAGTACGAGGTCGCGCTCGAAGGCGGTGAGGCCGAAGCAGGCCACGAGGGCGTCGAGGGGGGCGGTGCCGGGGCCCTGGGCGGGGACCAGCTCGGCACCGGGTGCGTCGCCCTTCCCGGCGGACCGCGCCGCGTGCGCGTCGACCCGGGCCAGGACACGCTGGATCTCCGCGGTCAGTGTCGTCCCGTGCTCGTTCGTCCCCATGTCCTCACCTGCCCCCGCCGTCGTCATGCCGCCTCACTTCTCCGTGCTGTCGTCGCCCTGCCGCGGGGTCTGCCTGCTGGTGCGGGGCGCCGTCTTCCGGGCACGCGCCGGGGACTTGACGGCGGTTTTGGCCACGGCTTTCGCCGGAGCCTTGGCCGCCTTCTTCGCCGTGTGCGGAGCGGGCGGTTTCGGCTCCGCCTTCTCGACTTCCTCGGACGCACCGTCACTTGAAGAGTCGGCGTCCTTCGGCTCAGCCCCCGGAGGGACGGGCGCCCCCGGGGCCCCGAACGGCAGTACCTTCACCTCGGGCCGTTCGACCGGCTTCCCCGCCACCGGTGTCTGACGTCCGTCGATGTAGACGAGCGTCGCCTGGTAGACCACGGACAGCGTGTACGGCGTCTGGTAGAGCATCCCCCACAGCTTCGACGTCTCGTCGACGTCCATCACCGTCGGCGTGAACCGCACGCGCTGCGCGGACTCGGCAAGGTTGCTGCCCGTCAAGTAAGGGCGTTCCCCCGCGAGTTCGACGGCGTCCTTGGGCAGCACCGGGATCTCGTGCAACGTGCGCACCACGGAGCCGATCAGCCGCTGCCCGACCAGCTCCTTCTCGTCGCCGTACGCGCTGATCAGATAGTGCAGGTCGAGCGCCGCGGCGGGCCGCTTGACCAGGGTGCCGTCGGAGGCCCGGGTCGGCAGGTCATTGTTGCGCTGCGAGGTGTTGGGCGTGACCTGGTAGAGGAACACCGAAATCGTCGGCTGCTCCAGCTGCGGGTCGGCGGGCGGCTTGCGCGGCTCGACCTTGACGGCCTCGCCGAACTCCGGCCCCACGTTGTTCTCGATCAGCAGCGCGAGGGCCTGGGTGACATGGGCGATGGCAAGTGCGTTGCTCATGACGTCAGTTCCTCGGTTCCTCTCGGCCTGCTGATTCCTGTCCGTGGTTCACTCGCGCCCCCGCGCCAGATACTCGGCGAGGCTCAAGGCCGCCCCGGCCCGCGGCTTCGCCGGCGCCCCCTGCCGCCCGCCGCCCGAGGGCTGCGCGGTCACTTCGAGCCGTCCGATCTGCACCTGCACCACTTGCTCGGCGCCCCGCGCGGTTCGCCGTGCCGCGGCCTGCCGTACGGCGTCGCGTGCTGCCGCCGTGTCGGCGGCGCTGGGGCGCAGCGCCGCCGACACGGCGTGAGGTGCGGCCTCCGCTCCCGGGGGGATGAGTGCGGAGGCTGCGGTCCGTGACGTCTCCGGCTGCGCCCTACGCCCCCGCCCCGCCGCGCGCCGCCCGGCATCGGGCAACGGTCGCGGCCCGGGAGCGACAGGCGCCGCGGGTCGCAGCAGGTGCGCCTCGGCGCGTACCGACGCGGACGGTCGCGGGGCCGGGTCGGCCGGTTCCCGTTCCGTGCGTACCACGGTCCGCTCCCGTTCGGTGTGCGTGCGCGTCGGAACGGCCGCCGGGCGCGGCACGTCCGCAGGCGGCACCGCGGCCGGCGTGGTGGCGGGCCACAGCAGCGCGTCCTCGTCCACTTCCGCCGCACGGGGCCGTACCGCCTCGATGCGCTCGAACGGACCGGGCAGCCGGGGACGCACCCGCACCGCGGCCGATCGCGGTGCGGTGTGCCGCGCGATCAGCCGGTCGAAGAAGTCCGCGTGGGCCGGGTGGTCCGGCGCGTCCGGGGAGTCAGACATCCGCACACAGCTCCAGGTAGTAGCGGCGCCGCGTCGGGCTGAGCGCCAGGATCTCCGGCTCGCTCCAGCCGTAGGCGGTGGCGAGCAGATGGACGTCGAGCAGCACGTCCCGTGCCCAGGCGTCCAGTTCGGTCCAAAGGTAGGAGGCGATGTCCAGCTCGGCCCGGGTGGCCGCGCCGCACTCGGGGCAGGCGACGCTGAGCGCCAGGTCGGCCCCCGGGTCGGCCGCCTCCACGGCCTCGGCGATCCGGCGCTGCACCGCGGCGGGCAGCTCCGAGGCGGCCACGGCGGTGCCGCCCCGAGCCGCCGAGACCAGGCACCGGGCGATCAGCGCTGCACGCGGATCCGCCGAACGGGCCGCGGCCTGCAGATCGGCGACCCCAGGCAGCCTGAACTCGACGTCCCAGCCGCCCTCCCGCACCCGTACAACCGACTCGCCGGGCCCGGCCAGCGACCCGGCGAGCTCCCCGGCGTCCAGGTCGAACTCCATGTCCTGGCCGCACGAGGAGCACTCCAGACGCACCTGCATCCGCTCGCCGAACAGCGCCCGGCGCAGTGCGAACAGGTCCGCCTCGCGCTCGCCCACGGGAAGGGCGGGCAGCCGCGAGACGTCGACGTCCGGGCGTGCCGTGCGGTGCAGCAGCAGCGCCCGCCCGACGGGCGCCTCGCCGAGCCCCGCCTCCCAGGCGGCCAGCAGCGCGGTCGCCGCGGTATTCGCCATGTCCTCCCCCGGATCCCTCGACCAGCCCTACGTCACGCCGGGTTGAGGAACGAGGGCTCCTCCGGCTCGGGCACCTCGTAGTCCCGCTCCCAGCCCTCGCACTCGAGCTTCAGCGACTGGATGGCCACCGCATTGGCGTTGGCGTCCAGTTCGCCGAGCACCTGGTACTCGCTGGGCCAGGTCCGGTACAGCTTGTGCGAGACGGCGACCTGGCCGGCCTCGTTGAGGACCTGGATGACGATGTCCTTGCGGAAGTCGGCGAGGGACACCTCGGAGCCGAGCCCGGCGCCGACCTGCCAGACCTTGTTGGCCCAGCGGTCGAACTCGGGGTCGTGGGTGACCCCGCGCTCCAGGGTGATGCCCTCGAACTCGGAGCGGCCGGGCGATTTGCGCGGGGAGGACGGGTCGCCGCCGTGGCGGTGCTTGACGACCTCGGTGGTGCGCTTGAGCGGGCTGATCTTGCTGATGCCGGCGACCGTGCGACCGTCCCACAGGACCAGGAACTTGAAGTTCTTGTAGGGGTCGAAACGATGGGCGTTGACGGTGAACTCTGCCATCGGATTCCTTCAGCTCTCCACGATTCCCGGGGCCTACAGCTCGAACTGGCCGGACGTCTGCTGGATTTTGACGATCACGAACTCCGCCGGGCGCACTGGCGCAATGCCGACCAGGACGTTCACGACGCCGTTCGCGATGTCCTCGTCGGTGGTGGTGTCGCTGTCGCACTTGACGAAATAGGCCTCGCGCGGGGTGCCGCCCTTGAAGGCGCCCTGTCGGAAGAGGTTGTGCAGGAACGAGGATGCGCTGAGGCGGATCTGCTGCCACAGGTTCTCGTCGTTGGGCTCGAACACCACCCACTGCAGGCCGCGTTGGAGGCTCTCCTCGACGTGCAGCGCGAGCCGCCGTACGGGCACGTACTTCCACTCGCTGTCGAGCGCGTCGGTGCCCTCCAGGGTGCGGGCGCCCCACACCGTCGCACCGGTCAGCGGGAAGCTGCGCAGACAGTTGACGCCCAGTGGGTTGAGCAGTCCGGTCTCGCGGTCGGTGAGGTTGACGGTCAGCGAGTGCACGCCCGCGAGCCGCGCCTCGGTGCCGGCCGGGGCCTTCCACACGCCGCGCTCGGAGTCGGTGCGCGCGACGACGCCCGCGACTGCGCCGGACGGCGGGAAGGACCGGAGCCGTCCGGTGAGCGGGTCGGTCAGCTGGAGGTGCGGGAAGTAGAGGGCCGCGTGGTTGCCGCGGACGGCGTCGAAGGCGGCGAGGCCCGCACGCGCCGAGTCGACGCTCACCCAGGTGGCGGGGGCGTCGACGAGCAGGAACATCCGCCGCTCCTCGCACAGACGCTGGGCCGCCGAGACGACGGTGACGGCGTCCTCGGTCTTCTCGTACGCCGCCAGCTCGGGCAGGACGAGCAGGTTGACGTCGGCCACGCCGCGCAGAGCCTGGATGCCGGACTTGCCCGCCTCGGAGCCGATCAGGTCGCTTGGTCCCGGGGCCTCGCCGTCCTCTCCGCCCTCGAGGGGGAAGACGGGCGGGTTGACGGAGGCCTCCAGGCCGAGGTCGTTGGCGCATTCGCCGACGAAGCGGACGACGTCCTCGGGGTCCGTGGAGCCCGCGATCACCTGGAGGCGCCGGCCGAAGGCGGTGACCTCGGTACCGGCGAAGGCGTGCTTGCCGGGGGCGTCGGGCAGGGCGCGCAGCTTGCGCTCGAGCAACAGCGCCAACTCGGTCACGGAGGAAGGGGCTTCGCCGTCGGAGTCGGCGTCGTAGAGCGTGAACTCCCGCTCCACGTCGCCGATCTTGACGGTGAGGCCGACGGCCAGGTCGGGCAGTTCGTGCCCGAACGGCTTGGAGACGGTGCCGGACGGGTCGGGGCGGCCCTCGCCGACGACCTCGACGCGGATCAGCCGGGAACCGGCGTTGATCACGGTCGGCGCGTAGCTGCCGCTGTCGGGGTCCGCGGACAGGCCGGTGAAGCTCTCGCGAGCCTCGCCGCGGGCGTCGTGGACGCGCAGGTTGAAGGTCTCGTCGGGGCAGCTCGTGTCGTGGTCGACGGCGATGCGCAGCCCGTTGCCCCAGACGCCGGGCTCCTTGGCGTGCACCTCGAGGACCTTGCTCCCGCTGTGTCCCTCGGTGGACTTGAGGGTGACGTGCGCGGCCTTGCCGCTGCCGGCCTTGGTCACGCGGACGATCACGGCGACGGTGCCGCCGTTGCCGAAGAACTGGTGCACCGCGTAGCCGACAGCGCTGCGCGCGCTCAGTCCGCCGAAACGACGCTCGAACTCCGCGAAGCTGGTGACGCGTACCGGCTCGTTCAGCGGACCGCGCCGGGTGTGTCCCACGAAGGCGGTCACTGAAGTGGTCAGGGTCGAGATGGTGCGAGTGCTGCTGGGAAGCTCTTCGACGTAGACGCCGGGATACATCGGCTTGGCGGCGCTCACCGCGCTCATCGGCTTTCCCCCTCCTATACCTGTCTCGGGCACCGGACGAAGGCACCAAGAGAAGACAGCGGAGGGACATGTTCCGGATCGGCGCGGCACACAGCCCCGCACGACTGGACGACGGCGGCCGAGCGCACCGCATCAGTTCCCCCGTCAGCGCCCGGACGATCGACCGCCCGGGTCAAGCAACGTGCTTGTGACTCCTGATGCCCAAGTGCTCAACCCACCTTGGTTCGGGTGTGGTTGTCGAAACAAGGCACCTTCCGGCCACCCCGTGAGGAGGTTTCGTGAAGGCCTGTTTCCGGTACTCGCACATCACGCCCGCGCGCCCCCGACAGGCGATCCACAGCTTCTGCACGGGCGGTGCCGGCTCAGTACGACGCCTCAGCCCCGGCACACCCCAAAACCTGGAGACTTCGAAGCGGTCACCGTTCACCCGCCCTCGCCCCTTCCGCCACTCGTACCCAAACCACTGTGGCCGAATTCGCGGGGTGCCTGACCGGACGGTTGGGTGATCCTGGCGCTCCCGTAGCGGATGACCATGCTCACCCGCTGCACCCAAGGTCAGGCGGCGCCCCTTGCTCTGCGCACCCGACCGCGATCGGGAGTACGTGCCCTCAGAGATCGACTGGCGACGCGTCTTTGCCGGGCCAGGGGCGTACCCGCGTCATCAGGCACTCCTCCAGGACGGACGCGTACAGGGCGGCTCGGGTGCCGGCAGGGTGGTTCGGCGGCCAGACCCCTCGGCGGAAGACGCAGCGACGGCCTCGGAAGAGCACCACTGTCGTGGCGGCGACGACCACGTCGCCCGTAGCGTCGGGTACGACTTCGCAGGTGAGTGACTGCAGTTCGCCGCCACGTCGTTCGCAAAGATCCTGGACAGCCCGGAGGGCGGACCGCAGGAATACGTCCGTGTATTCCTGCGGCCCGGCCCCGCCGGCGGGGTCGTCATTCACCGCAGTTGCGCATCGCGCTGTCCGTCGGGGCCAGGACGGCCTCACCGCCGTCGGCGGGAGGGACGAGGCGGACGCCGTTGACCTCGATACCGGCATCGGCACCGGTCGAGGACAGTTGTCGGTTCACGATGAGCCGGCCACCTCCGACGAGCGGGATCTCCGTATTCGGATCACCCGACACGGTAACCGGAATTCCCGCGACCTTCAGGGGCTGCGCGGAGGTGTCGGAGGCCAGGTGACCGGCGTCACCGGCGAAGGACGCGCGCAGCGGGACGGTGGCGGAGTCGGTCACCGGCTGGTCGACCAAGGTGACGGTGCAGGTTGCGGAACCGGTAGGGCTCGTCGTAACGCGCACGTCTATTGGTCCTCGCCGGTACCGAGGGTGACACGCGCACTGTGCCCGGGCACCGCGTCTCCACCGAAGTCGACGAGTCCGCCCGCATGTTGAGCCAGAGTGCCGTTGGCGAGGCGCCGCACGACGGTGGAGTCGAGTCTCGTCGCAGAGGTCAGACCCAGTTCGGTGGATGTGCTGGACGGGTTGTGGTCGTCGTCGCCGAAGACGACGGTGACCGGCACCGTGTTCGACGCCCCCTGCGGCTGGCCGGCCGAGTAGATAGTGCAACTCGCCTTACCGGAAGCGGTGGTGGTGCCGGTGCACGTCTGCTGAGTGACCCCCGTGCCCAAGGCGAACCGCATGGCACGGTTGTTGACGGCCATCCCACGGCGAGTCCTGTCAAGCACAGGGTCAGCCGGTACATGAGCGTGGCCGACATCCTCGGCGGGCTGATCCATGAGTACCGCAACGCCACCTGAGGAAGATCAGGAAAATCGGCGAACGCCCAGGTCGGCGCATAGGCAGGGCCCTTGGAACCCTACGGCGGTGCCCAAGTCGGTGAGGTCTGCGAGAGCCGCGTGTCACCGTCCATCACCTGCCGCCGCCAGGCTGACGAAGAGCCCGCAGTCCGTCAAGTCCGAACCCGCCTTCCACCACGCGCCGGCACGTCGGGGCGTGATCTACGTCACCAACGCATGGTCGAGAGTCTCATCGCCGGGGCAGGCGAAGTGTCCGGGTGACGCACATTGTGATCACAGAACTCGCCAGTAGGGCAGCTCGGGGTGAGTGCCCGTCGACTACGGGATCAAGATATGAACGCTCCGCCGCACTGCGTCGACTCTCCGAGCAGCCGTGAACGGGCCGAGACCATGGCGGACAGGGGGAAGGCCACCGATGCGGCCGTCGCCGCGCTCCACAGGGGAATCCGGGAGAGCAGCCTGGACAGCGAGGCCGTGGGCGCGACCCTCGAGGGCCGCGTCGACCAGCTGATGACCGGCCTCGACGACCTCGGTGCGCTGCACGAGCGGCTGCGCGGACGCGATGCCGGGTGGCAGGACGCCTACGACGCCTACAACAGCACGATCGCCCGGGCCTTCGCCCTGGAAGGATCCCTGGCCGTCATGCACGGCCCCGACACGGCCTCGGCGGCGCGCGTCGTCCTCGAACTGGCGCATGCCCGGGAGATGATCGCCCGCGAGGACGCGCTGATGGGCTCCGCGCAGGTGTCGGGCCGTATGACTGAAGACCAATATCTGGAGTTCACCGGCGCGGTCCACACCCAGCGGTACCTCCTCTCCGCCTCCGCGGACGATCTACAGGCCGCCGACGCGGCAACGTACCGGAGGGTCCTCACCGGGACCGCGATGTGGGACCTGCAGGCCGTCGAAGACGCCGTGCGCAAGGCAGGCGATGCCGGGCGAGCCGGACACGTCGCCGCGTCCGCCGGCTGGAGCACGCCTGCCGGAGACGTCCTCCAGCAGCTCGCACAGGCGCAGCAGCAGGCGAGCACGGGCGCCGCCGACAGCGCGGACCCCCTCTCGTTCGACGCCCTCGGCGGCTCGGGCGCCGCCGTGTTCCTCGGCCTTGTGGGCGTGGTGCTCTCGCTGGTGATCTCGGTCAGGATCGGCCGTGGCCTGATCGTCGAACTCGTCGGCCTGCGCAACTCGGCGCTCAGGCTGGCCGGGCGCGAACTGCTTCGTGCCATCGCGCGGCTTCACGCCGGCAAGCCCGTCGACCTCGATGCCGTAGCACCCGTGCATGCCCATCGCGACGACGAGATAGGCCAGGTCGGCGCCGCATTGGTCGCCGTCCACCGGGCCGCGGTCAAGGCAGCGGCCGATCGGGCCGAGGTCCTGCACGGCATTTCCGGCGTCTACGTGAATCTCGCGCGCCGCAGCCAGGCCCTGGTGCACCGTCAGCTCGCCCTGCTCGACACGATGGAACGCCGCAACGAGGACCCGGTCGAACTGGAGGATCTGTTCCGGCTCGACCATCTCACCACCCGGATGCGCCGCCACGCGAAGAGCCTCATCATCCTCTCCGGTGCCGTGCCGGGGCGTGGCTGGCGGCATCCCGTTTGGCTCATGGACGTGGTCCGGGCGGCCGTGGCCGAGGTCGAGGACTACGACCGGGTGCTGATCACAGAGATCCCAGAAGTCCGGCTGCCCGGCGCGGCCGTCGCGGACTTCACGCACCTGCTTGCCGAACTCGTCGAGAACGCCACGGCGTTCTCACCTCCGCACACCACGGTGCGCGTGTCCGCCGAGCGCGTCGGCGCGGGCCTCGCCCTGGAGATCGAGGACCGCGGACTCGGTATGGAGCAGTCCGCGCTCGCCGAGGCCAACCGGCGCATCGCCGACACCGAACGGATCGACCTGCTCGACAGCGGCCAGCTCGGCCTGTTCGTCGTGAACCGGCTTGCGCACCGCCTGGACGTGCGTGTGGCCCTGCGCTCGTCGGTGTACGGGGGCGTCGTCGCCGTGGTCCTCCTGCCCGGCCAAGTGGCGGGCGAGCCGATCGACGAGGCTGGTGACGGTGCGGCGGTGAGGGAAGCGGCCGAGGACGGTACGACCGCCGGTCTGCCCCGCCGGGCCCCGGTCAGGCCGAGTGCCACCGTCTCGGCGCCGGGTGCGGCCGCGGATGCCGGCCAGGTGGATGGGGCTCCGGCTGCCCCTGATCCGGTCCCGGTGCACACGCCGGAGGAGTCGGCACGTCCTACGACCGCACAAGGTGCGGAGCCCGTGCTCCCCACGTCGAAGTCTGCTCCCGCCGAACGGCCGTCGCCGACCGCCGCCGGAGACCCCCCGTCGCCTGCGGGTCGGCCCGAACTGCCCCGCCGCGTACGCCACGCCGGTCCGGCACCCGAGTCGCCCGACGAGACCGAACCGCACGAGCAGGCGCGGAAACGGTCCGGGAGAACACCCGAGGAGGCCCGCGCCACCATGGCGTCCTTCCGGGCGGGCTGGACCCGCGGCCAGGCCGTCAGGACGGGGCCGCGCCCTCAGAGGGAGAGCGACCACGAGACAAGAGGCGAAGGACTGCCGGTCGGCACGTCGAAGGCGCTGTCCAGGGACGACGGAGAACGGTTCGCGGCGATCGCCTCCGGCTTCCACAGCCTCGCCAAAGGTGCCGGACGCCACTTCGAGGCAGGCAGGGTCGTCCAGACACTGGTCGAGCTGGAGGACGGATTCCTGTTCGTCGGTGGGAAGAGCTCGCCAGTGGCGCCCTGGGCGCGGTTGTACTCGCGGACACCCGGAGGCTGCGGGACTCCTTCCCCGCCGTCGACTACTTCGAGCGGGGCGCAGGCTGCCGTTCATCGTGGCCGTCAACTGCTTCGACGGCGTACGCGATTACAGCGCGCGGGAAGTGGCGACGGCCCTCGACCTGGATGAAGGGACGCCGGTGGTGCTGTGCGACGCGCGGGATCGGGATTCCGGGAAGGAGGTCCTGATCACGCTGCTCGAGCTGGCGGGCGGAGCATCGGTCGATCCCACCACCGCAGAATCGGTGTGACATGGGCCCGGGGGACGGTATGTCCGCTCTCGCGGGCGCGGATGATTTCTCCTGTCTCGCGGGCGCGGGCTGGGGATCCGTCCTCAGTGTTCGGAACTGCGCCGCGATGGTCCAGGTAGATGATGGTCCTCCTCCTGCCGTCGGTAGTGGGGGCCGGCCGGCCGACGTTGTCGAATGTCGAACCCGGGGGGTCGGCGCGTCACCCTCGGGCTGAAAGATGTGACGCCCCAACAGGTCATGTCTACTACGCCAGTTGGTCGACGCGTCTGGTCGGCTCCCCCTCGTCGGCTCAGCAGCGCCCGGTCCCCCGCCTGCCGACGAGGCGTGGAAGCTTGGTGAGGGCCCGTCACATCCCCATGCGCCACCGCCGGTCCGCCGGCCCGAATCGGCCCGCCACCCGCGCGAGCGACAACTCCGACTCGACGCTCCCGCCCGCCTTCAGCCGTCCCCGACTTGGCCAAAGAAAAGAATCCCGGCCGGGAGACAAGGCTTCACCGGAGCATCAAGGGTCCGCACCGTCGGCGAACGGTCGGGAAACGTTTGCCATTTCGAGGGCCCGGTGCCTTGTACGACGCGGATCTACGCGCGTATCTTCACGCGGACTTGAAAGAATCACACACCCCCCACATCTGAGCCGCGCCATCGACATCCGCTCCCGTCAGAAGGTGACACCCACGTGTCCTCACGCATACCCCCGGCCCTGCGCGGCCGAGGTGCCAAGGCCCTCCTCGTGGCGCTTCCGGTCGGTCTCACCGGATCGCTCATCGCGCTTCCCTTCACCGCGCAGGCGGCGCCGTCGTCGGACGCCGCCATCTCCGAGGTGTACGGCGGCGGTGGCAACTCGGGCGCCTCCTACACCAATGACTTCATCGAGTTGGGCAACGCCGCCACCGCACCCTTCGACCTCAGCGGATGGTCCGTGCAGTACCTGCCCGGCTCGCCCTCCGCCAGCAGCAAGTGGCAGGTCACCCCGCTCGCCGGCGCCCTCCCCGCGGGCGGCACCTACCTGGTCCAGGAGGCCAAGGGCTCCGGCGGTGACACGCCCATGCCTTCGCCCGACGCCACGGGGACCATCCCCATGTCGGCGACCAGCGGCACCGTGGCACTGGTCCACTCGACCACCGCCCTCACCTGCCTGACCGCTGCTGACTGCGCGGCGGACGGCACCATCAAGGACCTGGTCGGTTTCGGCACCGCCGTGGTCCGGGAGGGCTCCCCCGCCACCGGCGCCGGCAACACCACCTCCGTCTCACGCGACGCCACGTTCACCGACACCGACGACAACTCGGCGGACCTGACCGGTGCTGCTCCGAGCCCCCGTAACAGCACAGGTGGCGGCACCGGCGACCCCTCGCCCACCCCCACGCCGTCGCCCACCCCCACCCCGGGCAGTCTCCGCATCCACGACATCCAAGGCACCAGCCGGATCTCCCCGCAGAACGGCAAGACCGTCACCGACGTGCCCGGCGTGGTGACCGGTGTGCGAAGCACCGGCTCGAAGGGCTACTGGATCCAGGACCCCGAGCCCGACGGAAACCCGGCCACCAGCGAGGGCATCTTCGTCTACACGGGCTCCGCCACGCCCCTGGTCAAGGTCGGCGACTCGGTACTCGTCTCGGGCAAGGTGAGCGAGTACTACCCCGGTGGCAAGAGCAGCGGCACTCAGTCCGTCACCGAACTGACCGGACCGACGGCCGTCGCCCTCTCCTCGGGCAACACGCTGCCGGAGGCCCAGGTCATCGACTCGGCCACGCTCGCCGACGCCTATGCGCCGCAGGCACAGGGAGCGAGCATCGAGGCCCTGGAACTGCAGCCCGGCGCCTACGCGCTGGACTGGCTGGAAGCCCACGAAGGCATGCGTGTGCAGATCGGCGACTCCCGCGTGGTGGGCGCGACCAACGCCTACGACGAGACGTGGATCACCACCAAGCCCGACGAGAACCCCACCCCCCGGGGCGGGACCATCGTCACCGGCTACGACAACCCCAACTCCGGGCGTCTCCTGGTCACCTCGCTGACCGGTGATCAGCTCAAGGCCGACGTGGGCGACACCCTGTCCGGCACCACCGCGGGCCCCGTGGACTACTCCGACTTCGGCGGCTACAACATTCAGGCGACCACTCTCGGAGCGGTCGAGCGCGGTGGACTCACGCCGGACGTGGCGAAGAAGGGCAAGTCCGACGAGCTCTCCGTGGCCACGTACAACGTCGAGAACCTCGACCCGACCGACCCGCAGAGCAAGTTCGACCGGCTGGCCAAGGGGATCGTCACGAACCTGGCGGCCCCGGACATCGTGAGCCTGGAGGAGATCCAGGACAACGACGGTCCGAAGGACGACGGAACGGTCGCGGCCGACAAGACCATCGCCCAGTTCATCGACGCCATCAAGGCGGCCGGCGGCCCGTCCTACGACTGGCGCGCCATCGACCCGGTCAACGACTCGGACGGCGGTGAGCCCGGTGGCAACATCCGCAACGTCTTCCTCTTCAACCCCGAGCGCGTCACTTTCGTGGACCGGCCCGGCGGCGACTCCACGACCGCCGTCACCGCCGTCACCACGGGCAAGGACGACGTGCGTCTGTCGGTCTCCCCGGGCCGGATCAACCCCACGTCGAACGCCTGGACAAGCAGCCGCAAGCCGTTGGTCGGTGAGTTCCGGTTCCGCGGCGAGCAGGTCTTCGTCGTCGGTAACCACTTCAACTCCAAGGGCGGCGACCAGCCGGTGCACGGCGCCTTCCAGCCGCCCACGCTCGGTTCCGAGACCCAGCGCATGGCCCAGGCGAAGGAGGTCAACGCCTTCGTCTCGGACCTGCTGGCCAAGGACCGCAAGGCCAGGGTCGTCGTCCTCGGCGACTTGAACGACTACCAGTTCTCCAAGCCGCTGGCCGCCCTGACCTCGGGCGGTGTCCTCACGGACGTCATCAACACCCTGCCGGTGAACGAGCGGTACAGCTACGTGTACGACGGCAACTCCCAGACGCTGGACCACATCCTGGTCTCACCGGCCATCAAGAAGTTCCACTACCAGGTCGTCCACATCAACGCCGAGTTCTCCGACCAGACGAGCGATCACGACCCGCAGGTGGTCCGCTTCAAGTAGGCGGTGCTCTCCGGGTCACTCGCCGTCTCCATGCCCTGTGTGGCGTGCACGCGGTCGCGTGCACGCCACACAGGGCACCAGGACTCACATTCGTGGACACTCCCGGCTACGCCCCGGTGTCGGCCAACGGCACGGTCGCCGACGGCGCGGATCTGCCGTCCTTCACGACAGGACGCGGCTCGTTGCTCGGCTCCCGCCCCGTCCCCTGTCTGAAGATCAGCACCACGAGCGGTGCGAGCGGGCACGCCCCCTTGCGTACTCACGGCCATGTCGTCAGTGAGCGCATCCCCCCTGCCGGTGGGGCGGACGTCGAGGAGCCTACGCCGGCACCATCACGTACCGCACCTGGTGCGTCGCGGTGCGGATGGAACAACCGTCGAGGACAGGGGGGCGGCACCCTGGAGGAAGAGAAGGCGTGAAGACGGGAGAGGAGGCGTGATGCGGACCAGTGACGAGATCTATCACCGGGTCCGCTGGGACCCGCGTTTCGACCCGGCCCGGTTTGTGCTGGGGATCAGCCAGCGCAGGAATGCCGTCAAACGCATCCCGCTGTCTTCCTTCGTGCCCGGGGGCGACATCCCGTGGCACCGGGTGGTGTTCATCGAGGCGGACGGCGAGGTGGTCTGGGACCGGGCCACGGGTGTGGACCGCATCGACGCGTCGGGCGCCGGCCGGGTGCGGGACCCGCAGGCGGACCTGAGCTTCGAGTCGAGCTCCGGCAGGGGCGGGCCTGCCGGCGTCCTCGACGTGTCCCCGACGGCCCGCACGGCGGTGGCCTGGATCCCGCCTGCCGAGCTGTGGCCACCGATCCAGGACATCCGCCGGGACTACGATCCGCAGCTCCAGCGCTGGCCGCCGCACGTCAATGTGCTCTTCGGCTTCGTGCCGGAGTCAGACTTCGAGCGGGCTGCCCCGCTGCTTGCCGCGGCGATGGCCGAGACGCCGGTCTTCACCGCCCGGCTGGACGGAGTGTGCACCTTCCGGCACAGGGCGTACTTCACCGTGTGGCTCGACCCGACGGCGGCCGGCAGGGCGCCGTGGGCGGACCTGCACCGCGTTCTGCGGCAGCGGTTCCCGCGCTGTCGTGGGCCTGCCAAGGACTTCACCCCGCATCTGTCCCTGGGCCGGACCCGGGATCCGCGGCGAGTCACCGCCGACTGTGCCACCCGGCTCGAGGCCATGACGGCGACGGTCTGGGAACTCGTCCTGCTCTCACGCACGGGCGACGGGCCGATGCGGCCACGGGCCACGGTCGCCCTGCG
>NZ_JAYWVC010000450.1:0-2937 GCF_036281785.1 Streptomyces chiangmaiensis
GACGCCATCATCGGATTGATCTTCACCGTAGTGGAGATGGGTCCAGCTGCCCAGGCAGACACGACCGCGGTTGCTGGTTTTGGCCCCGGGCGTTGAGCTGCTTGGGGCAGTGCGAGGCGGTATGGGACGTCTCCGGGTCGCTGGGTCCGTCGCAGGATTTCCGAGACCACTGCGACTTCCAATCCCTTGATCAAACGTATGCACGAGGTGATCGGGTGGCTGCGGGTCGTGGCGGATCTTGAGAACCCAAGTCCACACTGAAATGAAAGGAAGGCCGATGCCCACAACGACTATCGAGCACACGATGCGCCGCCTTGACATCGCCACTGGCCAACGGTTCGACGACTTCATCGCGGCGTTCGTCGACGCGGTCCCTGACTTCGACGTGGCCCGGATGCGGCGCGTAGCCGAGCAGAACGGGACCTGGGACGACGTTTTGCGTGCAGTCGCCGAGAACGCGCCGAACGAGTTCGTCCTGTTTGGCGCGATTGATACACGTCCACTGATGTCGGTGGCTGGCAATAAGCGCCCGGCGATTGAGTACCTCATGGGCAACCACACCATTGCCGAACGTATGTACCGCCACCACCCCGATACCCTTCTGTACGCCCCGCTGCGAGTGCTCATCTACGGAAGTGACGAAGGAGAGGCCGTCTTCGCGATTGACCAGCCCTCCACCGTGTTCGCTGGGCTGGGTGTTCCGGAGGTCACCGCGGTCGGCCACGAGCTGGACCAGAAGCTCGTCGCGCTGCTGGAGTTGCTTCGGGTTGAAGTGCCGTCGTCGTTGCGCGCCTGATCCAGCATTCGACAGTTGCCAGTGCCATATCGCCGCGAGGGCCTAATTCCTTCGTAACGACCACGTTGGTCCCGGGTGGGGGTAGCGGGTTGTTCGAGTGCGAGGGCTGTCACGTCCGTCCCGAGGTGCTCTCGTGAAAGCTCTGGTTGGCCGGTGCGGGCGGTCCTCGCGCTCGGGTGGTGGCGGGCGTGTGGGCGCCGGGCGGATTCCTACACGAAGCCTGGCCTGAGAAGCCTTGAGTGAAGAGCGACAGCGCTCGGCGTCTGCGCGACCGCCACCACCGAGGCTGCGCTCGCTCTTTAACGTTGGTGGTGCGAGCCCGTTACGCGGTGACCTCTCGATATGCCCGAGCTGTCCGAGCTCCCGTCGAGACTGAGGCCCGTGCGACGCGCTGGTGCCGCGAACGGCTAGTGAGGTGGCGGACCGACGTCGGTCGAGTCCTGGAATTAGGTCGCTGCGCGGCCCGCTTGCGCTCGTGCCCAGCGCAAACGCCGATTGCTCAGGGGAGGAGCAACTTGATCTACCGCGGAATCGACTGGGCCGAGAAAACGCACGATGTCGCCCTGGTCGACGACTCCGGCCGGCTGCTGGCCAAACGGCACATCACCGACGACGCGGCCGGCTACCAGATCCTGCTGGACCTGCTCGCTGAGTACGGCGACAGCGGGGAGAATCCGATCCCGGTGGCGATCGAGACCTCCCGCGGGCTGCTGGTCGCCGTGTTGCGGCAGGGCAAGCGGAAGGTCTTCGCGATCAACCCGATGGCCGCGGCCCGCTACCGCGACCGGCACTCCGTCTCCCGCAAGAAGTCCGACCCGGGGGATGCCCTGGTGCTGGCGAACATCCTGCGGACCGACATGCACGCCTACCGGCCCCTGCCCGACTACAGCGACCTGGCCCGCGCCATCGCCGTGTTGGCCCGGGCTCAGCAGGACGCGACGTGGAACCGGCAGCAGATCGCCAACCAGCTGCGATCCTTGCTGCGGGAGTACTACCCGGCCGCCTTGGCAGCGTTCGAGCCCTGGAAGAGCGGCCTGTGCCGCGCTGAGGCCCACGAGGTTCTCAAGCTCGCTCCGACCCCCACGCGGGCCGCTCGGCTGACCCGCGCTCAGCTCCAGTCCGCGCTCAAACGGGCTGGCCGCCAACGCGGCATCGACGCCGAGGCCGAGCGACTCCGCGAGGTCTTCCGTGCTGACTGGGCCCACCCGCCTGCCCTGGTCGAGGACGCGCTCGGCAAACAGATGCTTGCCCTCCTGGTCCAGCTGCAGGCCGCCTGCACCGCCGCCGACGACCTCGCCAAGGCGGTCGAAGAGGCCTTCCCCCAACACCCGGACGCTGACTGCTGCTGAGCTTCCCCGGGCTCGGACTTCAGCTCGGTGCCCGGGTGCTTGCCGAGATCGGGGACGACCGCGACCGCTTCGCCGACGCCCGCGGCCTGAAGGCATACGCCGGCTCCTCGCCCATCACCAGGGCCTCCGGGAAGAAGTCGAGCATCACCCGCTGGTGGGTCAAAACGACCGGCTCAACCACGCCGGATACCTGTGGGCCTTCTCCGCCCTCCGGGCCTCGCCCGGAGCCATGGCCCACTACCGGCGGCCCCGCGACGACCACGGAGACTGGCACGCCGCCGCCCAGCGACATCTCTTCAATCGCATGATCGGCCAGCTCTACCGCTGCCTCCAGAAGGGCGAGTTGTTCGATGAAGAGACCGCCTTCCCGACCGAGCTGGCTGCCGCGGCTTGACACCTTGGCGTCGTGAGGTGTCTTCCTCAGCCTGGCCTGCAGCATCATCGGCTGGCGCCGACTGAAGAAACCCTAATTTTATTAGATGGTCCAAGCATCTCTCGGTAGTTCTTGTTCGGCCCAGACGGTCTTGCCGCCGCCCGTTGTGCTGCGGCATCCCTGTCGCTGGGAAAGCTGGGAGACGATTCTGAGGCCGCGGCCGGACTCATCGAGGCTACGGGCCTGTCGCCGATGAGGGAGACAGTCGCTGGCATCTGAGACTTCGCAGGTCAGAACCTCGTGCCGGATCAGGCGCAGACGGATGCGGCCTGTGGCGTGGCGGACGGCGTTGGTGACCAGTTCGCTGACGATCAGCTCCGTGGACGGGGCCATCCGATCCAGCCCCCACTTGGCCAGTC
>NZ_JAYWVC010000451.1:0-2910 GCF_036281785.1 Streptomyces chiangmaiensis
CCGGTATGCCTCGAACCGGTCGTTGATCGAGCCGGGCTGCAGGCGGCCACCGCGTTCGGTGATCCACAGGGCCGGGTGATCGGGGAACCCGAAGCGCGGCCGGACGTTCCCGACGTAGTCGGCGACAGCTTCGACGGCCCAGTCCATCACCGACAGCACGTTCCGCCGCCGCGGCGGCTGGCCCTTCTTCGCCTTGCCGTAGCGGACATTGAGCGTGCCGTACCGGCCGAACTGCCGAGCCTGCGGGTTGCGTCCGGAGTCGACCACATCGAGCTTGGACATCTCGGTCCGGCGAAGCCCCCACCCGTAGATGACCTTGAGCAACGTGGCGTCGCGGTAGTCCGCCAAGGCGCCCTTGCGTTTCGTCCGAACTGCGCGATCGACCTGATCGTCGGCGTAGTCGAGGAAGAGCTACAACTCTTCCCGTGTAATGGGCCTCGCCTCCGGGTCGCCTTCGTAATCTTGAAAGTGAGGGAGGGTGTTCCATTCATGACAGATCGCCACCGGATAGGTGCCGAAGGCTTCTTCGCATGCCGGGCCCCAGCCGTAACGGGCGTCGATGAGGAGCTCGGTGAACAGCCGAACAGTGCCCTGATAACTGTGGACCGTGGACGGCGCCAAGTGCCTCTCGCTCGTCAGTGACGCCGACCACTCGTTCAGGTGGGCCGGCGTCCACCCCCATGGGTACTCGTTAGCGAACTCCAGGAACCGGTGGATCAGCCGTTCCCTCGGGTCGATCGTCTCGTCCTTCAGCCCTCGCGACTTCT
The DNA here is from genome assembly GCF_036281785.1 of Streptomyces chiangmaiensis. Taxonomy (NCBI): domain Bacteria; kingdom Bacillati; phylum Actinomycetota; class Actinomycetes; order Kitasatosporales; family Streptomycetaceae; genus Streptomyces; species Streptomyces chiangmaiensis. The sequence goes on from NZ_JAYWVC010000451.1 coordinate 768, forward strand.
GCTGAGCACCCCAGCCCCGCAGCATCGCGTCGAACATCGCGTCCTCGGGACGCAGCTGGACCACTCCAGAGACGAGCTCCAGATGAGCCGACCCGGCCAGGGCAACCTTGAGCTGATGCACCACTCCAGACCATCCCTTCTGGAGGGCAGGTCATCCATCAGAAGGGATCAGTTCAGCAACACCCGTGCTCAGGAAGCCAGTTCGTAGAGGCTACGGGCTCCCTCTGCTTCCTGCCGCGACCAGGCGACCTGCGGCTTCTCGCCCGCCTGATGCAATTCCCGAGGATTGACGTATCGCATTGTCGTGGCGATCCAGGAATGCCCGAAAACCTCCTGAATTGCGACCAGATCCAGTCCGCCTCGGTAGAGCTCCGACGCGCAGAAGTGCCGTAGGACGTGCGGTGTCAACTCCTCTACCCAACCTGGCAGATGGGATTTGACCGCAGCCTCCAGGCCGCTACACAGGGCGTCGTCGCCGACCCTTCGTGCGGACCCGACAGCATGCTTGAGCTCGGACGGGAACAGCGGGGCGCCGGGCCGAGTGTGGTCGTGGTCGAACTGGCCCCACACGTCCTCGATGAACCACGGCAGGGTGCGGTCGGCGCCGTTGATCAGCGGCCCGGACACGCACCGACCCGAGGTGGGCGACCCCGCTGGTGAGGGCTCTGCTGGTCCTGACGAACCGCGAAGTCTCCCGGTGACCGACGATCTTCGCTGAAGTCACACGTCCGCGACCAGCACGAGCATCCAGCACCCCGCGCACACCAGACCCGTGACCTGCAACTTCACGATGCACAGTGCTTATTCATCGAATCAGTAGACCACGAGCACCGCCGCACAGGCCGCCAGGGCCATCGTGCACAGCGCTGCGGCCGTCGCGTGCCGCGGAGCGAGTGGCGGTGGCCTGTCCGCGCCGGCCAGGGCACGGATACGGCGGTGGGCGACCAGCAGGAAGCCAAGCCAGAGTGCGCAGCACAGCGCACCGTCGGCGCCGGCGAGTGATGCGCCGCCGTGCAGGGACGTCTTCACGGCGAGCGCCCCAGCCACACTGACGGACAGCGTCGTACGCCGCCAGGCGAGCCGTGTCCGCTCGGGTTGCAGCCCCGGATCACGGGCGGGGGATCCCGGTGGGCTCATCCCGCCCATCCGACGAGTACGACTATGACCATGGCGACCGCGACGACTGCGACGGCGACCCCCAGCAGGGCCGGGAACCGCGACATCGGCAGGTCCTCACCATGCCGCATCGCGCGCTCGCAGCGCAGCCAGTGGTTGATCGCGCGCAGCGAGCACAGCGCGCCGGCTGCCAGGAGCGCGAGCGCCAGGCCCACGCGCCAGGCCCAGCGCAGGTGCGGCAGGAACTGGTCCACGGCGAAGCCGCCACCGATGATCGCGAGAGCGGTGCGCTGCCAGGCCAGGAATGTGCGTTCGTTCGCCAGCGAGAACCGGTAGTCGGGTGTACTGCCGTCATCCCTGATCTCCCCCGGGACGAACCACAGACGGATGTTCCGCACGAACTCGGTCACGTTAGGGGCCCTGCCCAGCAGGTGTCGTCGGTGGTTGCTGGGCTGCTGCAGCCCAGCGCCTGGTACCCCTTCAGCCGCTCGTGGGCCGCGAGGCCGTCCGGTACCTTCTCCCGGTCCCGCAGCTGCCGTTTCGCCTTGTCTTTGGTCAGGGAGTCGTAACAGGCGACTCCCTCGGTCTGCGGGCGGCTGGGGAGGTGGCAGCGGACCTGGTGGACGGCCGACCACCAACTGTGCCCATGGCCGTCCTCGTCGAGGAACGTGCCGAGGTACTCGGGGCGGGGGAGTCCGGAGGCACTCAGCTCCTTCTCGGCCTCGTGCAGGGCCGTCCCGCCGTACGGCTCACCCTCGCCGACGGACTTGCTGCGGAAGGCGGGGAAGGCGGGCTTGGCAGGAGGGTGGTGGACGAAGTGGTGTGTTTGGGCGTCCTTGGCCTGGATGAGGACACCGTGGTGGTGCAGCCCCTTGGTGTACGCCTCAGCGCGGGGGGACTGTCCGACGACCCGGTGGTGCTCGTCGACGATGTCGGGGACCTCGTCTGCAGCGCTCATGGCACCCCTTCCAAGCAGGCTGCTCGGCCGTGCCCCGGTCCGACGGACCGACCAGCCTTGTGGATCAGT
>NZ_JAYWVC010000452.1:0-2900 GCF_036281785.1 Streptomyces chiangmaiensis
TCCAGCGAGGTCCGCTGGTTGGTGCTGCCCGAGCGCCCGGCCGGCACCGAGCACCTGACTGAGGAGGAGCTCGTGCCGTTGGTGTCGAGGGACTCGATGGTCGGTGTGGCAAAGGTCGAAGCGTCGTGACCGCGCCGTTGGACATCGAGGGCCCGGCTGCACCGCCCCGCTCCAACGGGGAGTTGGTGTTTGCCGAGCCGTGGGAAAGCCGCGCCTTCGGCATGGCCGTCAGCCTCCACGGGGCAGGCGCCTTCACCTGGCCGGAATTCCGGGACGCACTGATCGCGCGGATCAAAGCCTGGGAGGAATCAGCGGTCCAGGATGAACCGTACGACTACTACCGGCTCTGGCTCGCCGCCCTGGAGGACGTGGTCACCGGCCTTTGCGCCGTGTCCACGAACGAGGTCACCACACGCGCCCAAGCCTTGGCGCAACGACCCCCAGGCCACGACCACCGGGACGATCACGACCACAACCACGACCACAACCACGACCACGACCACGACCACCCACACTGACCCGCAACGCCGCCCGGCGTTCTCCTGCGCACTCGCCAGCGCCCTCCTGCGAGCTTCTCGGCACTGCTCTCCTGAAGCTACGGCGAAGCGACAAGTAGCTCTCCGTCGCCGATGTGACGGCCTGTTGACACGGGTTCGGTGGGCGGCCTCCGCGGGACGACGTCGCAGTGGTGCTTCGTCTCCGCGATGACGATCTTGTCTCGGCGTCCACCCAGTAGGGCTCCCGCGCCCGGCCGAGCACCTCGGCGACCAGGTTGAGGGACTCCAGCGCGTTCTGGGAGAAGATCACCTCATCAAGGCTCGGTGCGCGGACGAACGCTGCGGCATTCTCGCCCGCGACCTCGTGGAGCGCCGTGGCCTGCTGCGCCGGAACTTGCGCGTCGGCGTCGTGCCGCTCGTGGTGGGCGTCGAGCGCGTCCGGCACCCGACGTGGCTTGTGCGAGGTCGCCGCGTCGTCCAGGTAGATCAGTTGTCGCGTGGAAGGCGAAGTGCCGCCGGTGCTCGACGGAGCCGCTCCGCGCCCGTGAGCGGCCGCGGAGCGGCTCCTGTCGGGTCGGGCGAGAGGTGGGCGCCTGGCGCCGGAACGTCTTCGGCGGCTCGGCGTCGGCCCGCAACGAGCGATGGGCGGCTGGTCGTTTCGCCGCCTTCGAGCGGTCGCCGACATGCCCGGCGACTCGCGACCCGCTGACCGCCTGACGGCCAGACAAGTAGAAGACTCCAACTCACTGGGAGCATCACATCATGTCCATCCCCGAGCGGACTACCAGCGATCCGTCCCCGCGGGCAGCAACGGGCGCGGCCCAGGGCGGTATCGCCCAAGGCGAGCCCCAGGACCCTGCGGCGCGCCGGCACGCCCGGCGCGTGCTCGCCCTGAGCAGTCTCGGTGCGTTTGTGGTGTTCCTCGACACCACGATCGTCAACGTGGCCTTCGAGACGATCAGCCGCAGCTTCCACACCACGACCGGGCACCTGTCTTGGGTGCTGAACATCTACAGCCTGGTTTTTGCCGCGGCGCTGATACCCGCCGGGCGCCTGGCCGACCGGTACGGCCGCAAGCGGGTCTTCCTCATCGGCATGACCGGCTTCGCCCTGATGAGCGCGCTGTGCGGGCTCGCCCCGAGCGCGACAGTGCTCATCATCGCCCGCGGGCTGCAGGGGGCCTTCGCCGCGCTGACCATCCCGACCTCGCTGGCCCTGGTCCTGCCCGAGTTCCCGCCCGCGCGCCGCCCTGCGGCCATCGGCACCTGGGGCACGATGGCCGCGGCCGCGGCCGCGGTCGGCCCCACCCTGGGCGCGCTGCTCATCGAGTACGCCTCCTGGCGTTGGATCTTCCTGGTGAACGTGCCGATCTGCGCGCTGGTCCTCGCCGTCGGACTGCGACTGCTGCGCGAGACCCGCGAGCAGGGCGCCCGCGGAATCCCCGACCCGGTGGGGGCGGTACTGATCGCGGTGATTCCCGCCGCGCTGAGCCTGGGCATCGTCGAGGGCCCGAGCTGGGGCTGGTCCAGCCCCCGCGTGATCGCTTCGTCGTCGCCGTCGTACTGCTGCCGGTCTTCATATGGCGCACCCGCACCGCAGCCCGGCCCGTGATGGACCTGGCACTGTTCAAGGTCCACCAGTTCCGGATGGTCAACGCGGCCTCACTGGTATTCGGCCTGGCGTTCTTCGCCGTGCTCCTGAGCAACTTCATCTTCCTGCAGACGGTGTGGCACTACTCGGTACTGATCGCCGCCCTGGCCTGCCTGCCCAACCCCGTCATGACGACGATCACCGCCCGCCCCGCCACCCGCATGGTGCACAAACACGGACACCAAGTCGTGTTCCTCACCGGGGCCGTCCTCTTCGCCCTCGCCCAGGGCGCCCTCGCACTGGCGCTCTCCACCCACACGCACGTGGTCGCCCTGTGGCTGCCCGCCATGGTGGTCACCGGAATCAGCCTCGGCATCAACCTGCCCACACTGTCCGTCGCCTCCACCAAGCCACTGCCGCCCGCCCAGTTCGCCGTCGGCTCCGCGATCAACCAGAGCTTCCGCCAACTCGGCGCCGTCCTCGGCGTCAGCCTCTTCGCCGCCATCCTCGGCACGCACACCGCCGGCACCGCACTCAACGCCTTCCACAACGCCTACTGGCTCTTCGGCGCCCTGGGCCTGCTCAGCGGACTGATCATCTGCCTGCCCCAACTCCGCCGCACCACCACCCCGACACAAACCGCCTGACAGCCGACGACGGCCCGTCACCCTGCGGACGGGCCGCCGCCCCTTCAGTTACGCATCCGAGGACACCCGTGTGCCGAATCCCTCGAGAAGGCCGCGGCTCACCCGACTCGAGCGGTGGCGAGCCCACCATCCCATCCGCTACCGCGCCATCGAGACAACCAGGGCG
>NZ_JAYWVC010000453.1:0-2883 GCF_036281785.1 Streptomyces chiangmaiensis
GCACGAGCTGCACTCGTCCTCAACGGAATCTGGAAGTGATCACCGCTGAGAAAACCTCATTCGGTGCCACTGGTGAAGATCAACCATGGCCCGTCCACCACCACAGGATCCCCCCACCACACTTCGACGTCGGGTTCGGAGGGCGGTGGTGGTGTCCAGTCAGGATCCAGCGCGGCAATGGCGGCGAACGTCCGCTCAAAGGCATGCTCGTTGAGCAACATGCCTTTGCCGCCAGGTCGGCGGAACACGGTGCCCTCACCCCATACGAACCATGTATCGGCCTCGTCGTCCGACATCCCGTCCCATTCCTCGTGTCGTTCTGTCCGCTCGTTCGAACAGTAGAGGTTGGGCAACATCATGCTGCCGCCGCAGTGTCCCTGATCGTCTGGCTCCGCACTTGATCGCCCGGACAAGCCCGAGAGGCGGCACGGATACGGGTGCGGTCATGGTCGGCGGCTCGGGCGTTCGTCTCAGCGGTGAGTCGTCCATGCCCGCCGGATCAGACTGCGCACGGTGATGATCGAGTCGGCCAGGTCGAAGAATGCGTCGACGACGGTGGCGCGCCGCTCGTAGCAGCGGGCGAGCCGGTAGAAGGCGTTCTGCCAGGCGTGGGTGCGCTCCACGTGCCAACGCTGACTGGCCTGGATGGGCACCTTCTCGCCCTTGTGCGCGATGCGGCTGCGCAGGCCGCGTTCGTCGAGCACAGCGCGGGTCTTGTCCGAGTCGTAGCCGGCGTCCAGGTGCACGGTGACGTCGACGGGCAACGGGCCCAGCTCGTCCAGCCGGTCCAGGGTCGGGGCGAGCAGCGGGGAGTCGTGGCGGTTGGCGCCGGCCAGGACACGGCCCAGCGGAATGCCGTATCCGTCCGTCATGCCCGAGCGTTTCAAGCCCTGTTTGCCGCGGTCGACCGGAGAACGCCCGGCCACTTCGCCGCCTCCGGGAGCCTTGGTGATGGAGCCGTCCACGGCGAGCTGGTCGAGGACGAGGCCCACGATCCGGTCGTAGGAGTCGAGCGCGATCTGCTTGAGCCGGGCGAAGACGCCCAGTCGTATCCACTCGTCGCGGCGGCTGCGGATCGTGGTGGCCGAACAGGTCGTGTCGGCGATCGCCTCGTAAGAACAGCCGAAGCGCAGCAGCTGCAGCATCTTGTCGAAGACGATCCGGTCGCTGATGCGCCGGCGGTGGCAGCCCAGTGGATGGGCCGGATGGTACTCCGACCGCTCGGGCAGCAGGACCGCCAATTGGTCCCAGAGCGGTTCGGTGAGCCACGATGGCAGCGCGGGCACAGGTCTCCCCAGTGATCACAGAGCGTCGCAACTCCATGATCACCGGGACCTGTGCCCGTTCTGTTGTCGGTGTCCCCCAAACGCGCCTGTCCGCGCGACCTCTTAGCTTTACTTTTAACCTCGGCAAGATCGTTTCTTGTCGGAGTTTGTCGTGAGTCGTGACAGCAGGGCGGCCACCCGTCACCTTCAGAGTGCTGAGTCTGTGAAGGTGGGAGGGTGGCCGTGGGTCCGACTATGCCAGGGCTGGCCGCGGTGGTCGAGGGTGAGGCGGTGGCCCGGAGGCGGTTGACCGCGTTCCGAAAGGGCCTGTATCAGTGTCTGTGCTGGCGTGCGGATGCTTTGTTCGAGCTGGTCGATGCGGTGCTGACCGCGCCGGGCCGGGTGGGTTCGCTGGTGGAGCTGTCGGAAGTGAACGCGTTCCGGCGTGGGCATGGCGCCTTGTACGACGCGCTGGCCTGCGGGACGGTCGATACCGGTGCGCTGCGGGGACTGCTGGCGGGTGCCTGGGAGCCGCCGGTAGATGACGGGCCGTTGAAGATCGCGGTGGATGTCTCGCCGTGGCCTCGTCCGGACGCGGAGACCAGTGCGGAGCGGTGCCACTGTTATACGGCCTGTCGTTGCGACGGTTCACGCAAGACGATCCCGGGCTGGCCGTATTCCTTCGCAGCCGGTCTGGAGTGGGGCGCGAGCTCGTGGACGGTGCTGCTGGACGCAGTCCGGATTGGCCCGGACGACGACGCCACCTTGGCGACGGTGCGTCAAGTCGCCTGGGTGGTTGAGCAGTTGACGGCTACGAGCCTGCTCACTGACCGGCCTGCTCCGGTGATGGTGTTCGACTCGGGCTATGACCTGAGCCGGATCAGCTACCTGGCCGGCCGGGAGGGTCTGGCGGTGCAGGTCCTGGGAAGAGTCCGCTCGGACCGGGTGTTCTACGGCGCGGCGTCCGCGTGCCGCCGGGACGCCAGACCGGGGAGGCCGCCCCGGCACGGAGAGCGGTATCCGCTCAAGGCGTGGGCCAGCTGGCCGGCGCCGGACGAGCAGTTGCACGCCGACAGCCCCCGTTACGGAAAGGTCGAAGTCAGTGCCTGGCACGGGCTGCATCAAAAGCTCGGGCGCCAAGGCGGCTGGGCACGTCTGCCCGCGCGGGACGAGTTACCCATCGTGGCGGGCACCTTGGTCCGCATCCACGTCGAGCATCTGCCAGGCAGCCGCACCCCCGAGGACGTATGGCTGTGGCACAACGCCCCCGCCGGAACCGCCTTCGACCTCGAGGTGCTGTGGAAGACCTATCTACGCCGCTTCGATCTTGAACACACCTTCAAAACTCTCAAGACACTTCTGGGCTGGACGCTCCCGCAGATCCGCACTCCCGCCCAGGGAGATCGATGGACCTGGCTCATCCTGGCCGCCTACACCCAGCTCCGCCCCGCCCGCCATCTGGCCCCTGACCTCCGCCGCCGCTGGGAGAAACCCCTGCCCGTCCACCGGGCCCTGACCCCCGGACGCGTCCACCGGGGTTTCGCCCACCTGCGGCGCCTCATGGGAACCCCGGCCAGAAAGCCGAAACCCACCACCCCCGGCCCTGGACGCCCACCCG
>NZ_JAYWVC010000454.1:0-2847 GCF_036281785.1 Streptomyces chiangmaiensis
AATGGGACACCACAGTTAGGCGTCCTTCGCCATCCACCGCGCCCTCCCTGCCGCATACACGACACGGGCACCGTCCAGCCACACCGCTGGGAGCCGGTGTGGCTGGACGGACGAGCCCTTTCAGCCTCATCCGGGGATGCTTAAGGCTTGGACCGCCCGTCCCCCGAACATCTTGCCGGCCGCTCGATCCCGGCCGGTCAGGGAACACCAGCCGCGAACCTCCGGGCACCCGAACAGCTCCTCCATCCCACCTCGGGCTGGCTTGCAAGCCGAACGACACCGCACTCTTGCGACGGGAATCGCTGCGTGTGCATGCGCGGGTGGGGATCTACCCGGCCATCGACGGCCGGTAGGGCGATAGGGCCGGGGCGAGTTGTACGCCGGGGGCCAGGCCGAGGGCGACGAGGGCGTCAGGCAGGCCTCGGCCGATACGGGCGGCGTCCATTGTGCCGGGGGCGGCGAGCGGGCGGCAGCTGGCGGCGATGATCTCGAAGAGGTGCTGTACCCGGCCGGGGCCGCGGGGCAGCAGCTGGCCGTGGAAGTCCTCGTGGTGGGCGAGAACGAGGGCAGCGAGGCCCGCGACGTGGGCCGAGGCCGTGCCGGTGCCGTCGAGGGCCGCATAACCGCCCTGCGGCGCGCACGACAGCACCGCCACACCCGGGGCGGCGGCATCGATGCCGGGGCCGTAGCAGCTGAAGGGGGCGGCGAACAGTCCTTCGGGTGTCAGCTGCGGGCCGTAGTGGGTGGATTGGGAGGTGTCGGGCGGGTAGGTGCCGAAGGCGCCGAGGGCGCCCACGGCGAAGACGGTGGGCAGCGAAGCGGGGAAGGCGATCGGTCCGCCGGTGTCGCCCGCCGGGGCGATGCAAGCGACGCCCGCCGCGTTCGCGTCGGCGAGTTTGCGGGAGACCAGGGTCGACGGGTAGGGGGTCGCCACCTGGATGTGGGCGATGTCGGCGTCGCCTTGGATGCAGTGGTCCAGGGCGGCGATCAGGTCGCTGAAGTGCCCGTCGGGCATCACCTGGCAGACGTCGATCTCGGCGTCGACGGCGATGCCGATGATGCCCTTGCCGGTGTCCGCGCCGGCGATGATGCCCGCCGCATGCGTGCCGCTGCCGATTGGGTCGTGGGCCCAGCCCTCGGTGGTGCCGCGGACGAGGTCGATGCCGGAGCGCACCCGCTGTTTCAGGTCGGGGTGGTCGATGCTGACGCCCGTACCGATGACCGAGATCTTGATGCCGAAGGCGCGGAAGGTGGGGGGCAGCCGGTCCAGATGCATGGCCTGCTGGCCCCAGCCGTACTGCTGCCGCTCCTCCAGTCCCGGGTACACCTTGGCCAGCGGGGTGAGGGTGACGAGGTTCTCCTGGGTCGCCGAGAGTTCCGGGCGGTGGATCCAGCGGTCGGTGTAGCCGCCTCTGGGGCGGATGTACAGGGACTGGATGGACTGCTCGGTGTCCGTCGCCAGCGTGATGGTGACCGTCCCCTCGGCGGCGGTGATGCCCTGGCTCGGCCAGGTCGCTCCGATCAGGAACACCGCCGCACCGGCCAGCGGTTCCCCGTCCGGGTCGCAGACCCGCAACGAGACTTCCGTGGGTTGTTCCAGCGGCAGGGCCAGCCCCGGATCGGGCAGCGGCAGGATGCCCGTGCCCGGGGTAGCGGCGGGTCCGGTTCCGGACAGCGGCAGATCCGGCTCGATGTGCACGTGCAGTGTCCGCATCGCCGGCAGTTGGGCCTCGGCCGCCTCGACGACCGCGATCTCTGGGCAGGAGGGGAGCACCCCGGCCGACTGCAGCTTCTCCGACGGCTGGAGTCGGCGGATCACCCTGACCTCGGGCATCCTCTCCAGCCGGTCGCACACCGCGTCCATGCTCAGTTCGGGCACTCCCGGTGGGAGCAGAGGTTGCGGCAGTGGGGTCACCATGTACCGCTGTCGGCGCGGCTGCACCGTGACCGGTGACGGCGCGCTGTTCTTGCGTGGTTCCGCTTTCCTCCCCTCGGGTCCCGCCCCGCCCGTCCCCGCGCCCTCCAACTCGCTCTCGCGATTGTTTCCGGGCCTTTCCTTGACCATCACGTCCACCTTCACCACGCCTGTGTTGTCCGTCCTGCTCGTGCTTGCTGGTCCAGCGACCGGGTGGGCCGCGATTCCACGGTGCTGCGGTGTGCCCGGACAACGGCCCGGGCACACCGCCCAGCGCACCGCCCCGGGGTCAGCCGATACCGAAGGGCTGACCCATCTGGCCGAAGCCGAAGCCGGGCTGCTGGTACTGCGGGAACTGCTGGCCGAACTGCTGCGGTCCGTACCCGCCGCCCCACGGCTGCGGGCCCTGCTGACTCTGCTGCACCAGGGTCGCGATCGCGGTCGGCAGCGCCTGCTGCACGGACTGCTCCACAGCGCTGCGCACGCCCTGCAGTAGCGCGTGGTGCAGCGCGACCGCCAGGTACGGGTGGGCCTGGTGGGCCAGGCCCTGCTGCTGCAGTTGCTGCTGGACCTGCTGGATCTGCTGCAGCGTCTGCTGCAGGCGCTGCGCGACCTGCTGGCTCGCCTGCTGACACGCCTGCTGGATGGTCTGCTGGACGATCTGTCCGATCTGCTGCTGCGGGGCGCCGATCTGCTGGCCGAACTGCTGCAGGGGTGGGGTACCGGTCATCACCGACATGAATGCTCCATTCGACGTCAACGGGAAGCCGACATAGGGGATTATGTTGGCTTTTTCGGAATGAATCCGACGTGTTGAAGCTAAGGTGACGCCGCCTTGCCTGCAATCGGGCGAGCCGCCCAGGAGATGGAATCCCCCCGATCGGCTTGAACCGGGGCGGTTCAGATCCGGGGGTGATGGGCTGTTCGGAGTT
>NZ_JAYWVC010000455.1:0-2825 GCF_036281785.1 Streptomyces chiangmaiensis
TTGCGCGAGGAGTCGGGGCGGGGGTGTTCCTGGTGGAGGTACTCGCGTAGAGGCGGGTGCCAGGGGAGTGCGAGTTCGGCGGGATCGTGAGGTGCAAGTTCACCCTGATGGACGGGGGAGCCACCCGTACGCGTGCGCGCGTGACGTCGACATGCCGGGCGCCGGTTCCCGGCGCAAGGATTCTTCGTCACATGAGGTGCCTTTGCTGGTGATTCGTGCATAACGGTGGATTTCGGATGTGAACATCGATGCGTCCGACCCAGGCAGGCGCATCAGGCACCTGCCGTGAAAGGAGCACGGAATGCGGGTTTCCCGTTTTGCCGCCGCGTTGGGCGTCGCGGCCGCCGTCCTGTTGGGCGGCGCCACCGGCGCCAGCGCCGCCACCGCGCCATCGGTGGTATCTCATGCCACGCACGACCGTGGTCACGACCATGATGACGACGACTGGCGTGGCGACAGCGACGGTCGTTGGGGCCACCAGCGGGACGGTCGTTGGGGCCACCACCACCGCGGCGACGGTCGTTGGGGCCACCACCGCGGCGACGGTCGCTGGGGCCACCACCGCGACGGTCGCTGGGGCCACGGAGGCCACGACCGCTACGACCACCGCTGACCGTATTTGGGGGTGCCCTTCCGCCGTTGGGGAGGGCACCCCTTCCGCGTCCTTCGTATACCTTCGGCCGCATGACCGGCGAGATCTTCGGACACCCGCGGCTGGCCGAGATCTACCACCCGCTCGATTCCAACCGCAGCGATCTGGATCGGCACATTGGTGTCGTGCAGGAGTTCAACGCGCGTCGGGTGCTGGACTTCGGCCGCGGGACGCAGGCGCGATACCCGCTTCAGGAGCGAGGTTGGGCGATCACGCGCGTGAGCTGTGGATTCCGTACCGTGGGCAGAGTCCGGACGAACTCACCCCTCCGGACCCCGGTTCCCCGTGAGTCCCCGTCCGTTCTGGCACGAGAGTGGCACGGCCACGGGACCGTTCCTTGGGCTACGGTAGCTCCGGACGAGGACGTCGACTGGATGGAGCGGCTGAAACGGATCACCGGCTGGACACAGCCCGCCCAGCGGCCGGACGTGGACTGGGCGGAGGTGGAGTCGCGCCTGGACACCGCGCTGCCGAGCGACTACAAGCGCATGGTCGAGACGTTCGGCGAGGGCGCCTTCGACGCGTATCTGGACCTGAACCAGGAGCCGTGGACGGATCTCAGGGAGGAAGGGCTGCTCATCTGGGCGGGCACTGAGAACGAGGACCTGTACTGCTGGAGGGCCGACGGCGACGACCCCGACCGTTGGCCCGTTGTGGTGCGGTCCTTCGACGGGGAAGACTTCCCCTTCGAGTGCCAGGCCGCGGAGTTCGTCTGCCGCATCCTCGTCGACCCGCACCACCCGTTCACGATGGCCCGCTACTTCGACGCCCACTGGTTCATGAACTACTGGGAAGGTGACTGACCAAGCCTCGCCGCCAATGGCATCCGCAGCCCGGTTGGCCGACGCCTTTGGGGAACAGGGCAGAAGGGCTCGTCTGCCACAGCAGATTCGTCAAATGCAATGACGTCTTATTGAATTCAGCGTCGTAGGGTCTGGGTCGCGCCAGTTCTCCGGGCTTAGAGGCCGCGCAAATAGGTGATCTTCATGGGCGGCGTGCTGGTCGGGTCCAGGCTTTCCGGATCAGGCTACACACGGTGATGATCGCGTAGGCGAGGTCGAAGAACGCGTCGATGGTGATCTCGCGACGCGCTTGGCACCCCCATCTGCGAAGATCCTCCCGTCATCTCGAAGGGAGGATCATGGGGATCGGCTATAAAACTGCGTGGCTCGCAGTACCAGACGCCTCGCCGGAGGCCGTTGCCGAAGCTCTGGGCCTGCGATATCGCCGGATCATGGACTGGGCCAGCGGCACCGACGCCGCCTACGAACAGGGTGTGTTCGTCGCCCGGCCAGTTGCGTCGTGGACGCTGGCCCACGGCCGCATCCACATGCCTGGGGCCTTCGAAGCCTCAGACCCGCGTTTCCCCGACTGGATCCGCCAACTGAGCGCCAAACTCGGCGAGGTCCAATTCTTCACGACCGACCGGATCGGTGAACACCACGGCTGGGCCCGGGCTACCGACGGCAAGCTCACTCGCGCCTACTACTACGGCGATGCCGCCGTCCCGCTCCACATCGGCGATCCCACGGATATCGAAAGCGAACTCGGCGTGGGGCATCGCTGGCTTACAGAAGGATGGCAGATCTGGGACGAATCAGAGTGGGAAGCGTTTTTCGAGACCACCCCGCGCGAACAGCACGTGATGCGCATCGCACGGTGCTGGAGTGTCTGCCCTCTCGACATCCCCGACGACTGCGTCACAGAACCGGGAATCTATGGCTTCCCGCCTGATATCGAGCCCCGCTGAGCGCCTTTAGCCTCCCCGTTTCGCTTCGGGTGGCTGAGTTGGTGTGATGGCCGTGTGGTGGGGGTTCTGGTTGTTCGCTGCCGGGTGGGCATGGTCGAGGCCCGACGCGCGGGTCGGGTTCTCCAGGGTTCCTCGGTCGTGGGTGTGCAGGGACGGTGCCGAGGTTCAGGTGGCTGGCCGTGGCAGTGCCGCTAGGCGGGCGAATGCGCTGGTCAGCTGGTTTCGCCAGGGCCAGGTCGCGGCGATCCGCAGGTGTATGCGGCGCCCTGCGCGGGTGATGCGGGCAGCTGCGTGGAGCAGCCGGTAGCGGAGCTTCTTCGGCTCGGCGGGTGCCAGTTCGCCTTCCAGTAGCAGGATGCGTGTCCAGGCGAGTAGGTCGAGGGCGGTCAGGGACAGCTTCAGCTGCAAACCTTCAGCGGGTAG
>NZ_JAYWVC010000456.1:0-2779 GCF_036281785.1 Streptomyces chiangmaiensis
ACGCTGTCAAAGGTCGGCGGGCGTCGTATTCGGACAAGCCGTCGAGTTTCCAGAGCAGCGCCTTGCGGTCCCGCCGCAGTCTCCCGTGCAGGTTGTCCTTCGCGAATTCATCGATCATGCGGCATGAGCCTGCCATGGGCTGCTCGTGGTCTCAAGATCCCGTACGTGGTCCGCAACGACTGGCAGAGCCGAGGCCTGGCCATGGCCGCCGCCCTGACCTGCTACAAGAAGCTCCCGAAACTTGCCACGTGAGACACCCTCTTAGTAGGGAAAGTCCCACCGCGCTCGAGTCGGCTGATCGTCTGTACTTCGCTGCTGTACTGCACCAGATTCTGCGGGTCTCCGTGAGGTGCGCAGACGCTGAGCTGCCTCTGGCACGTGCGGCGCGGGGTCGGGTACTTCAGGAGTCGTTCCGGCGTCCCGCCGAAGACGCGTACTTCGCGGGGGAGGTGCCTATGGATGCGGTGAAGTCGCGGGTGAAGTGTGCTTGATCGGCGTAGCCCAGTTCGGCGGCGAGTGCGGACCAGTCCTGCGGATCGGCGGCCGCACGTGCGGCGGCTTCCTGCATGCTGGCTCGCCGGATCACCCACTTGGGTCCGATGCCGACGTATTCGGCGAACAGCCTCTGCAGCTGGCGCACGCTCATGTCGGCGATTGCGGCCAGCTGGGACACCCGTAGAACAGCAGGATCGGTGTTGATCGTTTCGACCAGCTTGGTCGCCTTGTCGATGGCAGGGTCGGGCGTGGGCCGGAAGTCGCGCAGGAGCGTGGCTGCGAGGTGGAGCGCGGTGGGCACGCGGGGTTCGGCGATGATCGCGTCTGCTGCCGCCCGCGCCGCCGGGCCGAAGATCTCTTCGATGTCCAGGACTCGGTCGGTGAGGGTGGACACCGGAGCAGTGAGGAAGGGGCGGAAGCCACCGGGTCGGAATCGTAGGCCCAGTGCCCGGCCGGTGCCAGAGATCTCTCGGGTGAACGTGTCGCTGACGATGCCTGTGATGTGGGCCTGCCCGCCGGTGGTGAAGGTGAGGTGGACCACCGGGTGGGTGAGGACTTGCTGCCGGTGCGGTTCGGTCAGGCCCCAGTGGAGGATCCAGTACCCGTCCACGAATGGGGTCAGATCCGCCGGGGCCGGTTCGTGGTCGAGTCGGAATCGCTCAGCCGCGGTGCGCGGGTCGAGGATGGCCCGCTGTCGCGTTTGTTCAATACCCGTCATCGTCGTCCTGTCTACCGTGCCTGACGGCAAGCGGGAAGGGATGACGTGGAGACGAGATCTGTGATGGCCCGAGCCTCCGAATCGGCGGTGGACATCGTCCGAGGGGTCGGGCCGGACGCGTTCGACGGGCGCACACCGTGTCCGGAGCTGAAGGTCGGTGCACTCCTGAACCACCTGATCTTCTTCACCGGCGTGCGGGGGCACGCCGCGGGACTGAAGCAGCCCCCGCAGGCTCCGAATGAAGTGGCGGAGGGGAGTGATTTCACCGCGGAGCCGGATTGGGCCGAGGCATATGCCGCCCGCTCGGCGGCGACCGCCGCCGTTTGGAGCGTTTCAGAGGCATGGGCGGGCGAGACGGCGCTGACCGGGAGCGGGCAGATGCCGGCCCGCTTCATCGGTGGGATCGTGCTGGGCGAGTGGCTGCTGCACGGCTGGGACCTGGCGGTGGCCACCGGGCAGAAGCTGAACGTGGACGACGAACTCGCGGCAGCGCTGTACGAGGACATCGCCGGCAAAGCCGAGATGGCCAGGCGGTACGGGGTGTTCGGCCCCGAGGTCAGCGTGCCGCCGACCGCACCGCTGTTTGACCGCGCTCTGGGACTGGCTGGCCGTGACCCGTCGTGGAAGCGTCCAGCTGACCGCATGTGAGGGGGTGCAAGCAGCCCCCTGTGGTCCTGCGGATCGCAACCCACGTTCCCTGCTGTGGGTAGGGCTCAGCGGCCGTCAGTGACTGGGGGACGTCCTCGTCGAGCACAGCGAAGCGCTGCATCTCGGTGAGAGCCAACCCCGCGGGGTTCCGCCACCGGCGAAGACAGAGTGCTGTGGTCCGACCCGCTTCGCGAACAAGCCGCCAGCCGAGTGATCGTCAAGATTTGTGGATCGGTTGATCTCAGTTTTGTTCCGGTGAGTTGATCGCGACGAGTTCGACTTCGAAGCCGTCGTCGTTCTCCAGGTAGGCGGCGTAGTGCTGTCCGCCGCCGGCGTATGGATGCCGCTCGGGGAACATCAGATGCCAGCCGTGTCGGGCGGCGTCGGCCACCAGCTTCTCGACCATGGCGGCGTCTTCGACGTGGAAGGCCAGGTGGTTCAGCCCCGGGCGGCAGCGATCGTGCTCTTCGGCGGTGAGGGCCGGCGACTGCTCGATGACCAGGTAGGTCGGCCCGAGCTGCCAGCTGCGTCCGCCGTCCCAGCTCTGGTAGAGGGTGTAACCCAGCGCCTCCAGCAGCCAGCCGAGCGAGGCGAGCGCGCGATGTAGGTCCGGCACCCACAGCTCGACGTGATGCAGCGTGCCGTGCGATGGCCGGCTCATGCGGTGACCGCCTCGGCGCGTTCGACGAGCTGGCCGCGCTCAATGGGGGCTCCAGCCCGGACGAGCGCGACGAGGTGGGGTGCATTCACGGCCCGCCAGCGGTTCTGAGCGGACTCGACAAGCTTGAAGATCATGGCGAGTGCGGCGGTGCGGGAGCCGGCGCCGCGGGTGGCCTTCATGCCCCGGCGGGCGCAGTCCCGCAGTAGATCCGCCCCTGACTCGCCCGACTCGCGGTAGCCGTCCTTGAGCGCGACCAG
>NZ_JAYWVC010000457.1:0-2766 GCF_036281785.1 Streptomyces chiangmaiensis
CACCTTGCGCGAGGCGATCAGGCCCTGCAGACCCTTGTACAGGCCCGAGACGACCTCGTCCTTGTACTTGTGGACGGCCGGTACGTCGATGCCCTCGAAGGTGGCCTTGACACCGAACTGCTCGCTCTCGCGGGCCTGGTCGGCGATCTCGCCCGCGTGAAGCAGAGCCTTGGTGGGGATGCAGCCCCGGTGCAGGCAGGTGCCGCCGACCTTGTCCTTCTCGATCAGGGCGACGTCCAGGCCCAGCTGCGCCCCGCGCAGGGCCGCGGCGTAACCACCGCTACCACCGCCGAGGATCACTAGGTCGAAAACGGTGCTGGCGTCGTTCGCCACGTCACGTCCTCCATGCATGTGCGCCGTGCGCCGGTCGTCGGTGACCGGCAGGCGGCTGGTCTCCGGCCGCTGAAGCTTCGGCCCTTCGGTGGGGGCCCTGTCCTGCCGTGCCCCATCTTCGCACTTGTCGGCGGAAGCGGTAGCGCCGGGCCCGGGTGTGCGACGTCTGATCCGTCACGTCGGGAGGTCGCGGCGAGACCGATTCGTGCCGATTTCGTCGAGGGCGTAACGCGCATGCGGCCATGAGGGCGGCCCCGGGCTCGACTCGAGCTCCGGGGCCGCCCTCAGGGATGCGCGCGACGTCAGCCGAGCTCGCCCTCCGCCGTCAGCTCCGCGAGCCGGACCAGGGTGCGCACGGCCGAGCCCGTGCCACCCTTGGGGGTGTAGCCGAAGGGGGCCTGCTCGTTGAAGGCGGGGCCGGCGATGTCGAGGTGGGCCCAGGTGATGCCCTCGCCGATGAACTCCTTCAGGAACAGACCGGCCACCAGGCCACCGCCCATCCGCTCGCCCATGTTGGCGATGTCGGCCGTGGGGGTGTCCATGCCCTTGCGCAGGTGCTCCGGCAGCGGCATCGGCCAGGCGTCCTCGCCGACCTCCTTGGCGGTCTCGTGCACCGCGGTGCGGAACGCGTCGTCGTTCGACATGATCCCGAAGGTGCGGCTGCCGAGCGCGAGCATCATCGCGCCGGTCAGGGTCGCCACGTCCACGATCGCGTCCGGGTTCTCCTGCGAGGCCGCCCACAGCGCGTCGGCGAGGACCAGCCGGCCCTCCGCGTCCGTGTTGAGGACCTCGACGGTCTTGCCGCTGTACATGCGCAGCACGTCGCCGGGGCGCGTGGCGGAACCGGAGGGCATGTTCTCGGCGAGGGCGAGCCAGCCGGTGACGTTGACCTCGAGACCGAGCCGGGCGGCGGCCACGACCGCGGCGAAGACCGCCGCCGCACCGCTCATGTCGCACTTCATGGTCTCGTTGTGGCCGGCCGGCTTGAGGGAGATGCCGCCCGAGTCGTAGGTGATGCCCTTGCCGACGAAGGCCAGGTGCTTGTCCGCCTTGGAGTGCGTGTACGACAGCTTCACCAGGCGGGGAGCGGAGGCCGAGCCCACACCGACTCCGAGGATGCCGCCGTAGCCGCCCTTGGCCAGCGCCTTCTCGTCGAGCACCTGCACCTTGATGCCGTACTCCTTGCCCGCGCTCTGGGCGATGTCCGCGAAGGCCGCCGGGTTCAGGTCGTTCGGCGGGGTGTTGATCAGGTCGCGGGCCCGGTTGAGCTCCTCGGCGACGGCGACGGCACGTTCGACAGCCGCCTTGTACGCCTTGTCGCGGGGCTTGCCGCCGAGCAGGGCGACCTCGGCGAGCGGGGCCTTGTTGTTCTTCCCGTTCTTGCCGTTCTCCTTGTAGGTGTCGAACGAGTACGCGCCGAGCAGCGCGCCCTCGCCGACGACGCCGATGTCCGCGGCGTCCGCGACGGGCAGTGCGAAGACGGCCTTCTTGGAGCCGGCGAGCGCACGGGCCGCGGAGCCGGCGGCGCGGCGCAGCGACTCGGCGGAGTACGCCCCGTCCTTCTCGGGCTCGGCACCGAGGCCCACCGCCACCACGACGGGCGCCTTGAAGCCGGAGGGCGCGGGCAGCTTCGTCACCTCGCCCTCGGCGCCCGAGGCGCCCAGGGTCTCCAGAGTGGCGGCGAGTCTGCCGTCGTACGCCTGGTCCACGGCCTCGGCGCCCGGTGCGACGACCGGGCCCTCGGCGCCCTTCGCGACACCGACCACGATGGCGTCGGCCCGCTGGCCGGCCGCCGCGGCGGTGCTGAGTGTGAGAGCAGTCACGGTGGTGAAATCTCGCTTCCGATTGAGTTTCGGTGGCCGAACGGATGGGGTCGACCGGCCCGGGACCGACCCTAGATTGCTCAGAACGTACGGTCTTCACCTGGGCTGGGAAACACCCGGCACGAGCCTACGCTCGGCGGCCGGTTTCGCTCGTGCCCGCGGTTGTTCGTCTCACCGTGGCGTCGAGGCCCTGCCCGCCTCCGGTGACCCGATCCGTGCTTGCCGCGTTCGGGAGCCACCGGCGCCTCCCGAACGCGGCGAGCACGGGCGCATGGAGACATGGTGCACCGCGGGTCGCGGCGTCCGGGCTCATCCCCGGCACACGTCGCCGCACGCCCTGGATCCGTCCCGTGCAGCGCCCGCTCGCCCTTGCCGCCCTGATCCTGCTGCTCGCCGGATGCGCCACCGTCACCGAGGAGCACAAGGAATCGGGCCACGCCCGCCTCCCATGTCGAGTACGAACTGCCGACCAGCCACCTCTGTGCCAAGACCCGCCGCCTGAAGCTGAGTTCGATGCGCAGGACGTACGAGCCGGGCGCCTGGCGGCGGCCCTGCCGATCCCGAGGCGCCGGGACGCGGCGGGCGTCCGGTGCGTCTCCCTAGTACGGCG
>NZ_JAYWVC010000458.1:0-2754 GCF_036281785.1 Streptomyces chiangmaiensis
GGGACCTGGTCACCACCCAGGACAAGAACATCCCGCCGGCCGCCCAGCGCTTCATGGCCCAGCGCGCCCACGCGCACACCGCCGAGGTCAAGGCCTCCCACGCGGTCTCGGTCTCCCAGCCCGGCGCGGTCACCCGCCTGATCGAACAGGCCGCCCACGCCACCACCCGCTGACCCCCCGGCGGCCAGGACGCCGCAGGCTGCTCGACCAGGCCGGTTTGCCAGACCGGTCCAGCTGCCACGGGCGGCCGCCGTCGTATCAGCACACCCGCGGCCGTGGCTCACCTTGTCCGTCCCACAGAGCCCGCCCGAAGACGAAGATCTCCGCGAACTGAGACCGGAACGTCTCCCACCACCCGAGAGCACCCAGGGCGCTCACCCCTCACGCAAGGAAACGCAGATGGCAGTCGCACGATTTCACCTCATCTCCTCGCTCAGCCCGTCAGAGGCACTGGCGGTGCTCACCGACTTCGGACCCGCACGGGCCCGGAACTGGCCGACGATCGAGCACCTCGAAGTCCATGCGATCGGGGACAACTGGGCTGAAGTGACTGAGGGAACCGCCTCCGCATGGGAACGCGCACGCTACGAATGGGACGCCGCACAAGGAAGAGTCACCATCACCACCCACGAATCGAAGGTCTTCGGGCCCGGCGGCGGTTGGATCTTCCAGCTGACCCCGGAAGGCGACGGCACCCGCATCGACATCGAACTCACCCGTACCCCCCGCACTCTCAAGGGCAAGATGATCGCCGCACTGCTCCCCGTCATCGCAACCTCTCTCCGCAAGTCGTACCGGGAACCCCTGAAGGCCAGGTGAAACCACCCCTGGCAGCGGAGCGTGGGTGCGTGGACGCCCCGGCACGATCGTTGCGCCCCGGCCTCGGCAGCATGGTGAACCTCTCCGTCCCGCGCACCGAGGAGACCCGAGGCCTGGCCGATGCCGATTTCCTGACCTGAATGAAGGACGGCGCCCTGCTCGTCAACGAGGGCGGCGGACCCGGTCGGGGCGTGTCGGCCAGGCCGTTCGGCCGCTCAGCGAGGAACCGCTGTCGCCACGTGCGGGGACTGTGTCGGCGGTGACGAGCGTGTCGTTCTGGACGCGGGGCAAGGCGTGCGAAATCTGACGACGGACCACCGGCGCAGGCCGCTAGAAGTCCTTCAGCAGTGCCTGCCGGGCGGAGCGGGCGATCCAGGCCTGGGCGCGGGGGAAGGGCCAGGCGCGTTCGCCGACGAGGGTCATCCAGGCGTGCGGGCCGAGGTGGAACCAGAGTATGTCAATGGCCTCGGTCCGGCTGAGGTCGGCGCGCAGTGCGTCGAGTGCGACGAGGCGGTCGGTCACACGGGTCAGGGCTTGGACGTAGCTGTCCGCTCCTTTGTCCAGGATCTCTTTGACGGCGGGTTCCCCTGGCGGGTTGCGGTAGAAGAGCCCGTACACGAGTTCCCAGTGGCGTTCGTGGGTGAGCCGGGTGCCCTCGGCGGTCAACTCGATGACGGCGCGCGGGTCGTCGCTGGCCTCGACGGCGGCGAGGGTGTCGGCGATGGCCGGGTCGGTGAGGGCCGGCTCCAGCAGGGCCGTCAGGATGCACGCCTTGTTCCCCACGCTGCTGTACACGGTCGGGACGGCGACTTTTCCTGCCTCGGCGATCTCCCCGATGGTGACCCCGGCGTACCCGCGGGCCAGGAAGAGCGTGTGCGCGCTGCTCAGGATGGCTGCGCGTGTCGCGGCGGCCGCATCGTTGCGGCGGGGGGAGTGGTACTTCCGGGTGGTCACCCGCGCATTCTACCCAGCACGCAGGGTGAGTATATTGACAATAAATCCATCTAATGAATAGATTCAATTCCATGACTACTGCGTCAACTGAGAAATCTGCGGTCGTCGAGACCCGCCTTGTCCATGAAGTCCACCGGGTGGCCTCCACCCTGCTGGCCGAGGCGGCCCTCCGGCCCTCGGTGCCGCTGGGCGCCCTGGCGCAACTGCGTGACTTCCTCGTGGTGAATCTGCACCATCACCACGAGACCGAGGACAAGGACTTGTGGCCGCGGATCGTCGCGGTGGCGCCGGCCACGGCATCCGCGCTGGCTGAGCTGAGCGAAGAGCACGAGCGCCTGGACGCGGCGCTCGATCAGCTGGCCGCGGTCGCCGTGAGCGCCGACAAGGGTGAGGACGGGTCCGGGGAGGCCGCAGCCACAGGCCGAGGCAGTGCCGGCGCCGGCGACGACAGCGGAGCGGACGGAGTCCGAGCCGCGCTACGGGACGCAGCCGTCGCCGTGCGAGACACGGTGCACGACCACCTGACCCACGAGGAGCCGCTCCTCTTCCCGGCACTCCGCGACCACCTCAGCGATGCGGAATGGGAGGACTTCTCCCAGCGGGTGATCGCGACCACGCCGCCCGTGGCCGGACACCTCATGGTCGGCTTCCTCGACGAGGTGGGCACGCCCGCCGAGGTGGAACTGGTGCTCGCGGGCCTGCCGGAGCCAGTACACCCGCTCATCCCCGCCATGCGCCTGCAGGCAGCGGACGACCTGCGGATCCTGCGAGGGACCGGCTCATGACCTCCGCCGGCGCATCCACACCTACCTGATGCGTTGGGTCCGCAAGAAGTATCGACGGCTCCGGTCGGTCCAGAAGGCACATGGGCGCTGGAAGCGGGTCACGAGCCAGTACCCGAGGCTCATCGCCCGGTGGGCATGGACATCAGGGTTCCGGTGATCAGGAGGGCGAGAGCCGTTAACGAGAGGCTGTTACGCA
>NZ_JAYWVC010000459.1:0-2752 GCF_036281785.1 Streptomyces chiangmaiensis
GTCTGGAGTTACGAGCTGCTCGTCGACTACTTCGCCGCATGCCGGTGGGCGAGTGTGGCTATGTACGTGACTGCGGGAGCCGTTTCGACGTGACTGTGGGAGTCACCATCTGACTGAGTTTGCGATGTCAGTTTGTTTTGACGTCACGTGGGGTCTTGCGGTGGGACTGTGAGGTGTGCTTCTCCACTGGGGGCCTCATGGGTAACTCGCAGTCGAAGGTCGAGTTGTACGCGGCGATCCGCCGGGATCACCGGATGGGCATGTCCCTGCGGGCGCTTCAGCGAACGCACAACGTGACCTGGAGGACGGTCCGGCGGGCTCTGGACGGGCAGTGGCCCGAGCCGCGGAAGAAGCAGAGGCGCAAGGAGTCCCGGCTCGACCCGTACAAACCGCTGATCGACGGGATGCTGAGGGCCGACCTGGACGCTCCGCCCAAGCAGCGGCACACCGCCCAGCGGATCCACGACCGGCTGGTCGAAGGCCATGAGGCCGACGACATCTCGTACTCCATGGTCCGTGTCTATGTGAAGGACCGCCGCAAGGAGATCCGCCGGCAGGCGGGGGTGGGCCCGGAGGCGGTCTTCGTGCCCCAGACGCATCTGCCGGGGGCCGAGGCGGAGGTCGACTTCGGCGACGTGCACGTGATGCTCGCGGGCAAGATGACCAAGGTCTATCTGTTCTCACTGCGGCTGTCATACTCTGGAAAGGCAGTGCACCGGGTCTTCGCCTCCTGCGGCCAGGAGGCGTTCTTCGAAGGGCACGTGCACGCGTTCCGGGTGCTGGGCGGCATACCTCGCGGCCGGATCCGCTACGACAACCTGCGGGCCGCGGTCGAGCGGGTGCTGGGCTTGTCCCGGGCCCGGGTGGAGAACGACCGCTGGACGGCCTTCCGTTCTCACTGGGGTGTGGATGCCTTCTACTGCCGTCCCGGCATCGAGGGCGCCCACGAGAAGGGCGGCGTCGAGGGCCAGATCGGCTACTACCGCCGCAACCACTTCGTCCCCGTCCCCGACGTCGCCTCGCTGACCGAGCTGAACGCCATGGTCGACCAGTGGGACCTGGACGACGAAGGCCGGCGCCTGCGGTCGAAGACCCGCACCATTGGGGAGTACTTCGCCCAGGAACAGCCGCTGCTGCGGCCGCTGCCTCGCGAAGTGTTCGAGACCGGACGCTGGTTCACCCCGCGGGTCAACCGCTTCGGCCAGATCACCGTCCGCTGCAACTCCTACTCGGTCCCGGTCCGCTTCATCGGCCGCCAGCTACGGGTGCTGCTGCACGCCAACGACCTGGTCGTCTACGACGGCCGCACCGTGGTCGCCCACCACGAACGCCTCAGCGGCCGGGGCGAATCCCGCCTGCTCCTGGACCACTACTTGGAAGCACTTCTGCGCAAACCGGGCGCCTTCCCCGGAGCGACCGCCCTCGAACAGGCCAAAGCCGCAGGGAAGTTCACCCCCGTCCACGAAGCCTGGTGGACCGCAGCCCGCGCCGCCCACGGCGAGGCGGCCGGCACCAGAGCCTTGATCGAGGTGCTGCTGCTGGGCCGTCACATGGAGCACGAGCACGTCGTCGCCGGACTCGCCGCGGCGCACAGGGCCGGTGCGCTGACCGCGGACGCGGTCGCACTGGAGGCCCGCAAGGCCGCCGAAGGCGAGACCTTCACCGAGCCCGTGAAGCCCGCCCCGGGCTGTTCGGTCCAGGCGCAGGAGGACGCCGGCGGCACGGTCACCTTCCTCTCCGACTGGAGACTGTCCCACCTCCCGCCCGACAACCGGCCGCTGCCGTCGGTGGCCCACTACGACCAGCTCCTGCAACGGCACGGCCGGACGGCCGGCGAGAAAGAGGGATCATGACACGCAAACGCGGACTGACCGAAGAAGCCGCCACCGCCTCGATCGACCAGGCATGCCGCATGCTCAGGCTGCCGTCCATCCGCCAGCAGTTCGCCGACCTCGCCGAAGGCGCCGCCCGCGACCAGATGTCGTATCGGGCCTTCCTCGCCGAACTTCTGATGGCCGAGTGCGACGACCGGGCCCGACGGCGTTCCGAACGCCGGATCAAGGCCGCCTCCTTCCCGCGCGACAAGAGCTTGCGGGCGTTCGACTTCGACGCCAACCCGAACATCGACCCGGCCACCGTCAACACCCTCGCCACCTGCGAATGGGTCAAGAAGGGCGAGCCCCTCTGCCTGATCGGCGACTCCGGCACCGGCAAGTCCCACCTGCTGATCGCCCTGGGCACCGAGGCCGCGATGCACGGCTTCCGCGTCCGCTACGTGCTGGCCACCAAACTCGTCAACGAGCTGGTCGAGGCCGCCGACGAGAAGCAGTTGTCCAAGACGATCGCCCGCTACGGCCGTGTCGATCTTTTGTGCATTGATGAACTGGGCTACATGGAACTTGACCGCAGGGGCGCTGAGCTGCTGTTCCAGGTTCTGACCGAGCGCGAGGAGAAGAACAGCGTCGCCATCGCCTCGAACGAAAGTTTCAGCGGCTGGACGAAGACGTTCACCGACCCCCGGCTCTGCGCGGCCATCGTCGACCGCCTGACCTTCAACGGCGCAATCATCCAGACCGGCACCGAGTCCTACCGCCTCGCACACACCAAGGCACAGGCCGAGCAAGCCGCCGCTGGCTGAACAGGAAGATCCACACCGAAATTCCGTTGCGGGATCTCTGCAGCAACCCGACTGTGTTTTCACCTTGCAGACCCAGCCTGAGCGGTCACCCGCCTGTCGAAGAGGAGCTCATGT
>NZ_JAYWVC010000046.1:0-46079 GCF_036281785.1 Streptomyces chiangmaiensis
TGGGGCTCTGGTGTGAGAGGTTCCCGCTGTCAGGTGGGGTCCGATCGCATCGCAGCGGTGTAGCTCAGTCGGTAGAGCAAGCGGCTCATAATCGCTGTGTCACCGGTTCAAGTCCGGTCACCGCTACTCACAGTAGCCGATTGCGGGGTCGGTCCTTCGGTCGGCTACTCTTTCCTGCGTTATTTTTTATCCACCTGTTCGTCAAGGAGCACTCACGTGGCTGCCACCGACGTCCGCCCGAAGATCACGCTGGCCTGCGTGGAGTGCAAGGAGCGGAACTACATCACCAAGAAGAACCGGCGCAACAACCCGGATCGTCTTGAGCTGAAGAAGCACTGCCCGCGTTGCAACGCACACACAGCGCACCGCGAGACGCGATAACCAAGGCTCGTACGCGAGGCCGTCCCCAGTAGCCAGGGGGGCGGCCTCGCGGCGTTACCGGTTGTCGGCCGCAGCGGTCCATCGACCGCCGCCGTCGGCGGGCCGCGGGCGTCCGGTCCCGCGGCTCGAGCAGGATGGGCTCGACCGGCCGACAGCAAACCGGTCACGTCGACCGGAACGACATGCGGAAGCCGACCGGACGCAACGCGGAATCGGTCAGATCGACCGCACCGCCACGCAGATTCGGACATCGACCGGAACGTACGCAGAATCGGTCACGTCGACGGTCCCAGAATCGGTTACACGGGCCGAACGCCGAGTCCGCCGCACACAGAGTGTCGGCGGCCTCCGGTGAGGCCGGGCCGATGAACTATCAGGAGGTGCCGAGCCCATGGCGCTCGACCAGTCCTTCGTGGGGCGGTCCTACCCGCCCACCGACTCCTACGAGGTCGGCCGGGAGAAGATCCGCGAGTTCGCAGAGGCGATCGGGGACGCCAACCCGGCCTACACGGACCAGATGGCCGCCACGGCGCTCGGTCACCCCGATGTGATCGCCCCGCCGACCTTCGTCTTCGCGATCACCTACAAGGCGGCGAGCCAGGTCATCGAGGACCCCAAGCTCGGCCTCGACTACAGCCGTGTGGTCCACGGCGACCAGAGGTTCGTCTACAACCGTCCGGTGCGCGCCGGTGATCGGCTGAGCGTCACCTCGACCATCGAGTCGATCAAGTCGCTGGCCGGAAACGACATTCTGGACATCCGCGGTGAGGTCCACGACGAGGCCGGCGAGCATGTGGTGACCGCCTGGACGAAACTCGTGGCCCGGGCGCCGGAAGAGGAGGCCTGACGAGGATGAGCGCGAAGATCGCGTACGACACCGTCGAGGTCGGCACCGTGCTGCCGGCGCAGTCCTTCCCTGTCACCCGCGCCACGCTCGTGCGGTACGCGGGTGCCTCGGGGGACTTCAACCCCATCCACTGGAACGAGAAGTTCGCCAAGGAGGTGGGCCTGCCGGACGTCATCGCGCACGGCATGTTCACCATGGCCGAGGCGATTCGTGTGGTGACCGACTGGGTGGGCGACCCGGGTGCGGTCGTCGAGTACGGCGTCCGCTTCACCAAGCCGGTCGTCGTACCCAACGACGACCAGGGCGCCCTCGTCGAGGTCAGCGGCAAGGTGGCGGCCAAGCTGGACGACCGCACCGTCCGCGTCGACCTCACGGCGACGAGCGCCGGCCAGAAGGTGCTGGGCATGTCACGGGCGGTCGTGAGACTGGCCTGACCAGGTGCCGGTGAGGGGCGTGCGCCGGGTGCGGGCGCCCCTCGATCGCGTCAGCGGGGATTCCCCCTTGACGAAGTTAGTTATTGACCACTAATTTTGACGCGTGGTCAGGATGAGCGCAGAAGAGAGGCGCGAGAGCGTCATCCGCGCGGCGACGAGCGAGTTCGCCCGTGGCGGCTACCACGGCACGTCCACCGAGGCGATCGCCAAGCGTGTGGGTGTGTCGCAGCCGTATCTCTTCCGGCTCTTCCCGGGCAAGAAGGCGATCTTCCTCGCGGTGGCCGAACGGTGCGTGGAGGACACCATCCGCACCTTCGTGGAGGCCTCCGAGGGGCTCGAGGGCGAAGAGGCCCTGCATGCCATGGCGAACGCGTACACCAAGGTCATCGCGGAACAGCCGGAGCTGCTGATGATGCAGATGCAGATGTACGTGGCGGTGGCCGCCGCCGAGCAGGCCGGTGACCACGAGTTCGGTGAGGTGGTGCGGGCCGGCTGGTTGCGGCTGTGGGAGGCCGTGCATCTGCCGCTCGGCGCCGACGTCAACGAGACCACGACGTTCATGGCGTACGGGATGCTCATCAACTGCCTGGTGTCCATGGGCTTTCCGCCCGGCCACCGGATCTGGGAGGGGCTCTACCCGTCGGCCCGGCTCAAGGACCGGCTGGAGAAGTAGCCGGGAAGGAAGGGCGAGCCTGCCTTTTTCTGCCCAGGAAAGTTAGTCAGCAATAACTAACTAACGTCAGCGATCACCCTCTGGGGGAGCGATGTCACAGCAGACAGCACGTCGCGGGGGGGGCGGCCTGGGCCCTCGTGATCACCGGGGTCGCCGGATTCATGGCGGCCCTCGACAACCTCGTCGTCACCACCGCCCTGCCCTCCATCCGCAAGGACCTCGGGGGAGCACTGGACGACCTGGAGTGGACCGTGAGCGCGTACACGCTCACCTTCGCGGTCCTGCTCATGTCCGGCGCGGCCCTCGGCGACCGGCTCGGCCGCAGGCGGCTCTTCCTCACCGGACTGACCGTCTTCACCGGCGCGTCGGCCGCCGCGGCTCTCGCGCCCGGCATCGACTCCCTGATCGCGGCCCGCGCCGTCCAGGGTGTCGGGGCGGCCATCATGATGCCCCTGACCCTGACCCTGCTGACCGCCGCGGTCCCGGTCGAGAGGCGCGGGACGGCGTACGGCATCTGGGGTGCCGTCAACGGGCTCGCCGTGGCGTCCGGCCCCCTCATCGGCGGCAGCCTGACCGAACACGTGTCCTGGCATTGGATTTTCTGGCTGAACGTCCCGCTGGGCCTCGCCGTGCTGCCCCTCGCCCGTTTCCGCCTCGCCGAGTCCTACGGCACCGGCGCCGCGCTCGACATCCCCGGCACCCTGCTCGTCAGCGGCGGTCTCTTCGGAATCGTGTACGGGCTGGTGCGCGGCCCGGCCGACGGCTGGGCCGACCCCCTGGTGCTGACCGGCCTGTTCGCCGGCATCGCGCTGCTCGCCGGCTTCGTCTTCCACGGCATCCGCGGCCGCAACCCGATGCTCCCCATGCGGCTCTTCCGTTCCCGCGCATTCTCCGGGATCAACACCGCGAGCCTGCTGATGTTCCTGGGGATGTTCGGCTCGATCTTCCTGCTCAGCCAGTACATGCAGGGCGTGCTCGGGTACTCCCCGACCCAGGCGGGTCTGCGGATGCTGCCCTGGACGGGCATGCCGATGCTCGTCGCACCGGTCGCCGGCATCCTCTCCGACCGCATCGGCGGCCGCCCTGTCGTCGCCACCGGCCTGTTCCTGCAGGCCGCGGGCCTCGGCTACCTAGCCTGGGTGGCCACGACGGACGTCGCGTACTCCGTTCAGCTGCCCGGCCTGATCATCAGCGGCATCGGCATGGCCCTGTTCTTCGCGCCGGCCTCCAACCTCGTCATGTCCAGCGTGCTGCCCCGGGAACAGGGCATCGCCTCCGGCGCCAACAACGCCCTGCGCGAGGTCGGCGGCGCGCTCGGCATCGCCGTGATGTCGTCGATCTTCACGGCCCGAGGCGGCTACGAGAGCGCGCAGAATTTCATGGACGGGCTGCGGCCGGCGCTCGTGGTGGGCTCCGCGGCGGTGACCCTGGCCGGCGTCGCGGCCCTGCTGATCCCGACCCGGCGGCGGCGCCCGGCGCAGGTCGCGGCCACCGCCGAGCCGGCCCCGGCCCTGGAGACGGCTGCTCCCTGAGCACGTTCCGCCGACGCAACCAACCACCGACGGCCCCGCCGGCTCTCCCGGCGGGGCCGTGCCCGTGCGATGCGGGGCCGTCGGGGCCGTCTCGTAGTCTTGGCGCGTGCAGGAACTCCACGACGCCCCGCTCGCCCCGCTGACCACCTTCCGGCTGGGCGGCCCCGCGACCCGTCTGATCACCGCCACCACCGATGCGGAGGTGATCGCCGCCGTCCGCGAGGCCGACGACTCCGGTGCGCCGCTGCTGCTGATCGGCGGCGGATCCAACCTGGTCATCGGGGACAAGGGCTTCGACGGCACCGCTCTGTGCATCGCGACGAAGGGCTTCCACCTTGACGGTACGGGGCTGGAGCTGGCCGCCGGCGAGGTGTGGACCGACGCAGTCGCCCGCACCGTCGAGTCCGGTCTCGCCGGGGTCGAGTGCCTCGCCGGAATCCCCGGCTCCGCGGGAGCGACCCCGATCCAGAACGTGGGGGCCTACGGTCAGGAGGTCTCCTCGACGATCACCGAAGTGATCGCCTACGACCGCCGGGCGCGCGAAACGGTCACTCTTACGAACGACGAGTGTGCTTTCTCGTATCGTCACAGCCGTTTCAAGGCCGATCCCGAGCGCTATGTGGTGCTGCGCGTGCGCTTCCGGCTGGAGGACGCGCAGGGACTGTCGGGCCCGATCAAGTACGCCGAGACGGCCCGCGCCCTCGGTGTCGAGCCCGGCGACCGGGTGCCGCTGGCCGCCGCCCGCGAGACCGTGCTCAAGCTGCGCGCGGGCAAGGGCATGGTCCTGGACCCGGAGGACCACGACACGTGGTCGGCGGGCTCGTTCTTCACCAATCCGATCCTCACGGACGTGGAGTTCGCCGCATTTCACGCGCGCGTGCGGGAACGGCTGGGTGAGCAGGCGGAGCCGCCCGCGTACGCGGCGGGCGAGGGTCACACCAAGACGTCCGCGGCCTGGCTCATCGACAAGGCCGGCTTCACCAAGGGGTACGGCACCGGACCCGCCCGTATCTCCACCAAGCACACCCTGGCCCTGACCAACCGCGGCGGCGCGACCACCGAGGACCTGCTCACGCTGGCCCGCGAGGTCGTGGCCGGGGTCCGCGAGGCCTTCGGCATCACGCTGGTCAGCGAGCCGGTCACGGTGGGGGTCAGCCTTTAGGCTCCCGTGCCCCGACGGGCGCTCCCTCGCCGGCTCAGTAGGCCACCCCGACCCCCTGCTTCACCGTGCCGGGATCGTCGACCATCGCCAGCATCGCGTGGGCGACGTCGGCGCGGGCGATGAAGCGGCCCTTGGGCGGGAAGCCGCCGACGACCGTGCGGTAGGAGCCGGTGAGCGGGTTGTTCTGCAGGCGCGGCGGGCGGACGACCGTCCAGTCCGTGGCGCTGCGGGCCAGCTCGGCCTCCATGCCCCGCAGGTCGGCGTAGACGTCCTTGAGCATCGCCGAGACGAGGCCGCGGACGGTGCGGTCGAGGGCCCCTTCGCCCTCGGGGCGGGGACCGACCGGACCGGCGCTGACCACGATCAGCCGGCGCACCCCCTCGGCCTCCAGGGCGCCCAGCACGGTACGCGTCAGCCGGGTCGCCACCCCGGCGTCCTTGCGGCTGCGCGCGCCCAGCCCCGACAGAACGGCGTCCCGGCCCGCCACCGCCGGGCGCAGCGCGTCGGAGTCGCCGAGATCCGCGCGGAACACCTGCAGACCGGGGCCCGTGGCGGTCAGCCGTGCGGGATCCCGGACGACGGCGGTGACCTGGTGGCCTGCCGCGAGGGCCTGTTCGACGATCTCCTGGCCGATGCCGCCGGTGGCACCGAAAACGGTGAGCTTCATGGCGTGCGTCTCCTGTACTTCCGCTCTGCCCGATAGGAGTGGGTGAGTGTTCACTCACCGCGCTGGCTCCTAGGGTGAGTAAGCACTCACCCACCCGTCAAGACCTGGAGGGCCCCGCCATGGAATCCTTTGGTCCCATGCAGCACACAGGGGCGCAGCAGCCGGCGGCGCAGCACAGACCGGCCCGGGTCCGCATCCTCGACGCGGCGCAGGAGCTGATGCTGACCGTGGGGCTGGCGCGCGCCACGACCAAGGAGATCGCCAAGGCCGCGGGGTGTTCCGAGGCGGCGCTCTACAAGTACTTCCCGAGCAAGGAGGAGCTGTTCATCCGGGTCCTCGCGGAGCGGCTGCCCCGGCTGGGCCCTCTGCTCAGCGACCTCGCGGCCGAGCCCGGCCGGCACACCCTGGAGGAGAACCTCACCGAGATCGCCCGGCAGGCGGCCCTCTTCTACGAGCAGAGCTTTCCGATCGCCGCGTCGCTGTACGCCGAGACGCAGCTCAAACGGCGGCACGACGAGGCGATGCGGCAGATGGGGTCGGGGCCGCACCGGCCGATCGAGGCCCTCGACGCCTACCTCCGCGCCGAACAGACGACCGGCCGGGTTCGTAGCGACGCCGACACCTTCGCGGCGGCGTCCCTGCTCCTCGGCGCGTGCGCGCAGCGCGCTTTTGCCTACGACGCGACGGAGACGGGCGGG
Organism: Streptomyces chiangmaiensis; assembly: GCF_036281785.1. Lineage (NCBI taxonomy): Bacteria > Bacillati > Actinomycetota > Actinomycetes > Kitasatosporales > Streptomycetaceae > Streptomyces > Streptomyces chiangmaiensis. The sequence continues at coordinate 6,395 of NZ_JAYWVC010000046.1, forward strand.
CGACCCCCCGTGGACGACTTCGCGCGCCGCCTCGCACGGACGCTGCTCGGTGGCATCTCCGCTGCCGAGGACGCTTCCTGATCGTCCGGGCGCGGCCTGCGGTCGGGCCGCGGCGACCGCGTGGACCGCGCCCCGGTCCACCGCAGGTGCGGGTCGCGGCTTGCACCGTGTGGCGCGCCCGCGCAGGTCACCCTGTCCTCAGACGGCCGGGTCGCCGAGCCAGGCGTCCACCCCCGCAAGGAGCTCCGCCTTCGTCTGTGCCGGTGCCGCCGAGCCCTGTACCGACTGCCGGGCCAGTTCCGCCAGCTCCTCGTCCGTGAAGCCATGGTGGCGACGGGCGAGCTCGTACTGCGCCGTCAGACGGGAGCCGAACAGAAGCGGGTCGTCGGCGCCCAGCGCCATCGGGACGCCCGCTTCGAACAGGGTGCGCAGGGGCACGTCCTCGGGCTTGTCGTAGACGCCCAGCGCGACATTCGACGTGGGGCACACCTCGCACGTCACCCCGCGCTCCGCCAGTCGCTTCAGCAGACGGGGGTCCTCCGCCGCGCGCACTCCGTGGCCCACCCGGTGCGCGTGCAGGTCGTCCAGGCAGTCGCGCACCGACGACGGCCCGGTCAGTTCGCCGCCGTGCGGGGCCGAGAGAAGGCCTCCGTCGCGGGCGATGGCGAAGGCGCGGTCGAAGTCCCGCGCCATGCCGCGGCGCTCGTCGTTCGAGAGACCGAAGCCCACCACGCCGCGATCCCGGTAGCGCAGGGCCAGCCGGGCCAGCGTGCGCGCGTCCAGGGGATGCTTCATCCGGTTCGCCGCGACCAGGACGCGCATCCCCAGCCCCGTCTCCCGCATCGCGTCGTCGACCCCGTCCAGGATGATCTCCAGCGCCGGGATCAGACCGCCCAGGCGCGGCGCGTAGGACGTCGGATCGACCTGGATCTCCAGCCAGCCCGAGCCGTCCTTGATGTCCTCCTCCGCGGCCTCCCGCACCAGCCGCCGGATGTCCTCCGGCTCCCTGAGGCACGAGCGGGCCGCGTCATACAGCCGCTGGAACCGGAACCAGCCCCGTTCGTCCGTCGCCCTCAGTCTCGGCGGCTCCCCGCTGACCAGGGCCTCGGCCAGTGTCTCCGGCAGTCGCACACCGTATTTGTCGGCCAGTTCCAGGAGGGTGGTGGGCCGCATGGATCCGGTGAAGTGCAGGTGCAGATGGGCCTTGGGCAGTGCAGAGACATCACGTACATGCTCCATTCCAGGATCCTGCCGCATGTCCCCGCCGCTGCGGTAGCGCTTTCCTCTTTAGTGGTCTTGCTCGCACAAACGGACGGGGCGATCACCTGGCCGGCCGGCAGGTGATCGCCCCGGGGCGCGGAGCGGGACGTCAGTCCCGCGCCTCCGCCAGCAGCTTCTGGATCCGGCTCACGCCCTCGACCAGGTCCTCGTCACCGAGGGCGTACGACAGCCGCAGGTAGCCGGGGGTGCCGAAGGCCTCGCCGGGGACGACCGCGACCTCGGCCTCCTCGAGGATCAGCGCGGCCAGCTCGACCGTGTTCTGCGGGCGCTTGCCGCGGATCTCCTTGCCGATCAGCGCCTTCACCGACGGGTACGCGTAGAACGCGCCGTCAGGCTCGGGGCAGACCACACCGTCGATCTCGTTCAGCATCCGCACGATGGTCTTCCGTCGCCGGTCGAAGGCCTCGCGCATCCTCGCGGCCGCCTCCAGGTCGCCGGAGACCGCGGCCAGGGCCGCCACCTGTGCGACGTTCGACACGTTCGACGTGGCGTGCGACTGGAGGTTCGTCGCGGCCTTCACCACATCCTTCGGGCCGATGAGCCAGCCGACGCGCCAGCCCGTCATCGCGTACGTCTTCGCGACGCCGTTGACCACGATGCACTTGTCCCGCAGCTCGGGCAGGAGCGCCGGCAGCGACACGGAGGCGGCGTCGCCATAGACCAGGTGCTCGTAGATCTCGTCCGTCAGCACCCACAGCCCGTGCTCCACGGCCCAGCGGCCGATGGCCTCGGTCTCGGCCTCGGAGTACACCGCGCCCGTCGGGTTGGACGGGGAGACGAAGAGGACGACCTTCGTCTTCTCCGTGCGGGCCGCCTCGAGCTGCTCGACGGACACGCGGTAACCGGTGGTCTCGTCCGCGACGACCGCCACCGGCACACCGCCGGCCAGCCGGATCGACTCCGGGTACGTGGTCCAGTACGGAGCCGGGACGATCACCTCGTCGCCCAGGTCGAGGATCGCGGCGAAGGCCTCGTAGATGGCCTGCTTGCCGCCGTTGGTGACCAGGATCTGGGACGCGTCCACTTCGTAGCCGGAGTCGCGCAGCGTCTTCGCGGCGATGGCGTTCTTCAGCTCGGGCAGGCCGCCCGCCGGCGTGTAGTGATGGAACTTCGGGTTCTTGCAGGCCTCGATGGCCGCCTCGACGATGTAGTCCGGCGTCGGGAAGTCGGGCTCACCGGCGCCGAAGCCGATCACCGGGCGCCCGGCGGCCTTGAGGGCCTTGGCCTTGGCGTCCACGGCGAGGGTGGCGGACTCGGAGATCGCGCCGATTCGGGCGGAGACCCGGCGCTCGGTGGGAGGGGTTGCAGCGCTCATGGGACCCATGCTTTCAGACTGGAAACGCGCCCGGCACACGTGTTTCACAGACTGAACCGGACCGGGCCGGTGACCGGACAGATGTCCGGATCCGGGCGGTGGACCAGCCGATCCTCCGGGGGCAAAACCCGTACGGGCACTTTCTGTTCGACGACCGGCCCCGGACCACGTACACTCTCACCTCGTTGGCCTCCAGCGGCCGTGATCGCGCCGGTGCACACCGAGCACCCGGTCGGATGCGGTACGTTGGGGTACACCAAAGGGTCGTAGCTCAATTGGTAGAGCACTGGTCTCCAAAACCAGCGGTTGGGGGTTCAAGTCCCTCCGGCCCTGCTACACACTCCCAACAGGAAGTGTGCGCAGAGTACATTTGCACTCGCCGTGCGGCTCCACCGGGCGCGGCACGGCCACGACCCGGGAATCAGGTGAGGACGAGTGACGGACGCCGTGGGCTCCATCGACATGCCTGACGCCCAAGATGAGGTGCAGGAGCCGAAGAAGACCCGCAAGGGTGGCAAGCGAGCCAAGAAGGGCCCGCTGAAGCGCCTTGCCCTCTTCTACCGCCAGATTGTCGCGGAGCTCCGCAAGGTGGTCTGGCCGACGCGGAACCAGCTGACGACGTACACCACTGTGGTGATCGTCTTCGTCGTCATCATGATCGCCCTGGTGACCGTGATTGACTATGGACTCAGCCACGCGGCCAAGTACGTATTCGGCTGAGCCGCGAGCGAAGGACGCCGAGGTACCCGGCGTCCCGTTTCGCATGTTCTACCCCTATGTATCCAGGAAGAAGCAGCCACCGTGTCTGACCCGAACCTGAACGACGCCATCGAGCCGGACGAGTCCGTGGATGACGAGCTCGACATCGTCGAGGGCGCGGACGAGGTGGACGAGTTCCAGGCTGCCGAAGCCGAGGCGGGCGAGCCGGCCGAGACGGCCGCCGTGCGCGTCGAGGAGGAGGACGAGGCCGCCGGCGAGGCGGAGGCCGCGCCCGTCGACCCCGTCGAGGCCCTGCGTGAGGAGCTGCGCAGCCTGCCCGGCGAGTGGTACGTGATCCACACGTACGCCGGTTACGAGAACCGCGTGAAGACCAACCTCGAGCAGCGCGCCGTGTCGCTGAACGTCGAGGACTACATCTTCCAGGCCGAGGTGCCGCAGGAAGAGGTCGTCCAGATCAAGAACGGCGACCGCAAGACCATCCGTCAGAACAAGCTCCCCGGCTATGTGCTGGTGCGCATGGACCTGACCAACGAGTCCTGGGGCGTCGTCCGCAACACCCCCGGTGTCACCGGCTTCGTGGGCAACGCCTACGATCCCTACCCGCTGACCCTGGACGAGATCGTCAAGATGCTCGCCCCGGAGGCCGAGGAGAAGGCCGCCCGCGAGGCCGCAGAGGCCGAGGGCAAGCCGGTGCCGCAGCGCAAGGTCGAGGTCCAGGTGCTGGACTTCGAGGTCGGCGACTCGGTCACGGTCACCGACGGCCCGTTCGCGACGCTGCAGGCGACCATCAACGAGATCAACGCCGACTCCAAGAAGGTCAAGGGCCTCGTGGAGATCTTCGGCCGCGAGACCCCGGTCGAGCTGAGCTTCGACCAGATCCAGAAGAACTGACACCTTCTGGCGCACAAGCCACCGGCCGGGTCAGATGGGCTGCACAGCTCGTCTGACCTGCTCGGTTTTTAGCCGCGCAAGGTTTCCCGTTAGGGTTGTGCGGTTGCCTTCGGGCTGTCATGCCCTTGGGTACTAGGAAATCGAAACGGAAAACGGGAGAGGACCCGGAATGCCTCCCAAGAAGAAGAAGGTCACGGGGCTCATCAAGCTCCAGATCCAGGCCGGTGCCGCCAACCCGGCCCCGCCGGTCGGCCCGGCGCTGGGTCAGCACGGCGTCAACATCATGGAGTTCTGCAAGGCCTACAACGCCGCGACCGAGTCGCAGCGCGGTTGGGTCATCCCGGTGGAGATCACGGTCTACGAGGACCGTTCCTTCACCTTCATCACCAAGACTCCGCCGGCCGCCAAGATGATCCTCAAGGCCGCAGGTGTCGAGAAGGGCTCCGGCGAGCCGCACAAGACCAAGGTCGCCAAGATCACCGAGGCGCAGGTCCGCGAGATCGCCCAGACCAAGATGCCCGACCTCAACGCCAACGACCTGGACGCCGCCTCGAAGATCATCGCGGGCACCGCGCGTTCCATGGGCATCACGGTCGAGGGCTGACCCCCACCTTCGTAGCACCATGCGGCTGAGCGCCGCACGTGGCAGGGCCTGCTCGGCCCGTACCACGACTCCTTTCAGAACACACAGGAGCAGTTGTGAGCAAGCGCAGCAAGGCTCTCCGCGCTGCGGACGCCAAGGTCGACCGGGAGAAGCTCTACGCCCCGCTCGAGGCCGTCCGTCTCGCCAAGGAGACCTCCACGACCAAGTTCGACGGCACCGTCGAGGTCGCCTTCCGTCTGGGTGTCGACCCGCGCAAGGCCGACCAGATGGTCCGTGGCACCGTGAACCTTCCGCACGGCACCGGTAAGACCGCCCGGGTCCTGGTCTTCGCGACCGGTGACCGTGCCGAGGCCGCGCGTGCCGCGGGCGCCGACATCGTCGGTGCCGACGAGCTGATCGACGAGGTCTCGAAGGGCCGCCTGGACTTCGACGCCGTTGTCGCCACCCCGGACCTCATGGGCAAGGTCGGTCGCCTCGGCCGCGTCCTCGGCCCGCGTGGTCTGATGCCGAACCCGAAGACCGGCACCGTCACCCCCGACGTGGCCAAGGCCGTCACCGAGATCAAGGGCGGCAAGATCGAGTTCCGCGTCGACAAGCACTCGAACCTGCACTTCATCATCGGCAAGGCGTCGTTCGACGACAGCAAGCTGGTGGAGAACTACGGCGCCGCGCTGGAGGAGATCCTCCGTCTGAAGCCGTCCGCCGCCAAGGGCCGCTACATCAAGAAGGCCGCCATCACCACCACGATGGGCCCCGGCATTCCGGTCGACCCGAACCGCACCCGCAACCTCCTCGTCGAGGAGGACCCGGCCGCCGTCTGATCCTGACGGCAGCCGCGGGCACGCACAGCTGACGGCCGGCCCCGCACCTTCCCAGGTGCGGGGCCGGCCGTGCTTTTCGGCTCGTGCGCCTCCGGGGCGCCCGAATCGGAGCTTGCCCGGCCGACGCGCCCCACGGTGCACCCGCATGCGACACGGGGCACATGCCGTTCCGCCGGAGGTGCGTGCCGTTTCTCCCGGCCCGGAGTTAGCGTGAAGATCACGGAGCGCGCAAGGGGGGAACGGATGAGGGACCGGATCGTGCGGCGCGGGATCCTTCCGATCGCGGTGGTCGCCGCGTTGTCAGCCGTCGCGGCGTGCAGCTCCTCGGGCGAGGGCGACTCCCACAAGGGGGCCGCCATGCCCTCCGGCGGCCGACTGGACCCCCGCTCGGCCGCCGCCCTGCGCGCCGTGGAGCAGGCCACCGTCAGGGCTGGTTCCGCCCGGATAGAGTCCACGACGGCCATGGGCGGGATGCTGTCTCTGCGGACCGACGGTGCCCTCGGCTGGTCCGGCCGCTCCGTCGGCACCCTTCGCATCACCTACACCGGCGGCCGGCTCGCCGAGACCATGCGCAAGCTGAACAGCACGTCCATGGAGGCCCGGCTGCTGCCCGACGCGTACTACGCGAGGGTCGGTGCCACGTTCGCCCGCCGCCTGCACGGACGGCACTGGATCAGATACGCCTACGAGGACCTGGCGGCCCTCCCGGGAGGTACCGGGGCGCAGCTGACGGACCAGCTGCGCAATACGGCCCCCCTCCAGCCGGTCCGGCTCCTGCTCGCCTCCGGGGACGTGCGCAGGGTGGGCGAGGAGACGGTGCGCGGCCGGCGCACCACCCACTACTCGGGCATGGTCACCACGGCGGCCCTGACCGGTGACGCCGCCGCAGAGCTCAAGGAGCGACTGGAGCAGGCCGGGGTCACCTCGGAGACCGTCGACATCTGGATCGACGACCAGGACCTGCTGGTCAAGAAGGCCGAGCGCGGGGAGCTGACGACGGGGCGGATGTCCTCGACGGCGTACTACCGCGACTACGGAGTGCGGGTCGCGGCCGCCGAGCCCCCGGCCGCGGACACCGCCGACTTCAAGGAACTGCTGAGCACGCGGGGTTCGTAGGGCGTCCAGATCACACACGTCACACGAAAACCACGAGCCTCAGGCGCCCCGCCGGGTTAGGCTTGGAGTCTTGTCTCAAATCGGATGTGTGTTCCCTTGGGGGGAATCATGAAGGTTGCTGTGCGTGGAGCGGTGGAGCGAGGCGCGGTGGGCGCGGCGCTCGCGGCGTTGGTCCTGAGCGGGGGAGCGGTCGCCTGTTCGAAGGGTGGCGCGGAGGAGTCGCCGCGAATGACACCCGCCGCGGCCGTGGCCGAGGCGGCCAAGAACGCCGACCAGATCACGTCGATGCACTACCGGTTGACCGGTACGGTCCCGGGCGAGGGCCGGGTCAGTGGCGAGGCCCGGATGAGCATGGAGCCGCTCGCCATGGCCATGAAGATGACGGCCGAGGACCAGAGCACTGACGGCCCGGTCGAGGTCCGTCTCGTCGACAAGGCGATGTACATCGGCGGCGCCGCGGCCGCCAAGGAGATGAACGGCAAGAGCTGGATCAAGTTCGACCTGGCCGCCCTGGGGGCGGACAAGGAGCTGAACGCCGACCAGCTCGGCGCCGGTCAGGCCGACCGCAACCCGGCCCAGGAGTCCACGTTCCTCACCGGCTCCAAGCGGGTGACGAAGGTCGGCACCGAGACCGTCGGTGGCGTGCGGACCACGCACTACAAGGGCGACGTCACTGTCGACGAGATGCGTGCCTCCCTGAAGAAGCAGCACCTGGACAAGACCACTCTCGAGCGGCGCGAGAAGAGCCTCGACCAGTACGAGAAGATGGGCGCCGGCACGATCACCATGGACATGTGGATCGACGGCAGCGATCACACCAAGCAGTTCCGGACGCGCAGCGACACCGACAAGGGCGTTCTGGACATGACCATCACCTTCCTCGACTTCAACAAGCCGGTGTCGGTGACGGCCCCGCCCGCCAAGGACACGCTCTCGCTCGCCGACATGATGAAGAGCGCTCAGCAGGGCTGAGCCGCGAGGGAACGGATTTGCTCGACAGCGATCCGTTCCCTTACTCTTCCTCTCGAAGCCAAAGACCGCTGGTCGTTGCCGTGCGCTCGGTTGAGGGTGCGGTGGCCGAAGGATCCGCTGAACTGCGGACGGCCCGCGCAGGTGACAGTGGAAGAGCTCCCGGAGCGCGTGCGTCCACCGTACGTGCAGCCGGTCGAGTCCGCCCCGTGCGCCTGCGCCGGGGCGTTTCGTTTTCCTCAGCCCCTTCCGAGCGGTCCCATCACCCGGAAGGAGGCCGACGCTCTATGGCAAGGCCCGACAAGGCTGCCGCGGTAGCCGAGCTCGCGGAGCAGTTCCGCAGCTCGAACGCCGCCGTGCTGACCGAGTACCGGGGTCTCACCGTGGCGCAGCTCAAGACGCTGCGCCGGTCGCTCGGTGAGAACGCCCAGTACGCCGTGGTGAAGAACACGCTGACCAAGATTGCGGCCAACGAGGCCGGGATCACGACGCTCGACGACCTGTTCAACGGTCCGACGGCGGTCGCCTTCGTCACCGGTGACCCGGTGGAGTCGGCGAAGGGTCTTCGTGACTTCGCCAAGGACAACCCGAACCTCGTCATCAAGGGCGGTGTCCTTGACGGCAAGGCGCTGTCCGCCGACGAGATCAAGAAGCTTGCGGACCTCGAGTCCCGCGAGGTTCTGCTCGCCAAGCTGGCGGGCGCCATGAAGGGCAAGCAGTCCCAGGCTGCCGCGCTCTTCCAGGCGCTCCCGTCGAAGCTCGTCCGCACCATGGACGCTCTTCGCGCCAAGCAGGCCGAGCAGGGCGGTGCCGAGTAATTCGGCTCGCGAAATGACCGCCGCCTGACGCGACGGTCGTAGCGGGCCGAACGTACGCCCGCCAGACATGTACATCCGGCACCAGCCGAATCAATGGAAGGATCGCCCATCATGGCGAAGCTCAGCCAGGAAGACCTGCTCGCGCAGTTCGAGGAGATGACCCTCATCGAGCTCTCCGAGTTCGTGAAGGCGTTCGAGGACAAGTTCGACGTCACCGCCGCCGCTCCGGTCGCCGTCGCCGCCGCCGGCGCCCCGGGTGCCCCGGCCGCCGAGGCCGCCGAGGAGAAGGACGAGTTCGACGTCATCCTCACCGGCGCCGGCGACAAGAAGATCCAGGTCATCAAGGTCGTGCGCGAGCTCACCTCCCTGGGCCTGAAGGAGGCCAAGGACCTGGTGGACGGCGCCCCGAAGCCGGTCCTGGAGAAGGTCAACAAGGAGGCCGCGGAGAAGGCCGCCGAGTCCCTCAAGGGCGCCGGCGCCTCCGTCGAGGTCAAGTAACACCTCGTCGGGTCCGCACCGGACTCACGGGCCCGCACAGGGCTCACTGGGCCGTACGGGGCTTCGGCTCCGTACGGCCCTTTTGCGTACGCGGGGCACGGTTCACCTGAACGGCGCACGCGGCCTCTCCGGGCTCCGATCGCAGCTCACGCGCAAGGCTGTAACGCGAACGCACCGAAGGGCGATCACCCATCCGGGTGGTCGCTCTTCGTCGTTCCCGGGGGACCGGCGGCGGCTGCCTTGCGCCCGTCGCCGCGGGGAGTATGGTGATCTTCGTCGTGCCTCCCGAGGGCCCCGGTGACAGGTTGCAAGTGACGATGGCAGCACCCGGTTTGAGCAAGGGGGGCCTTGACGAACTGCACGCAGCGCGCAATTCTCAGGACGCGTCGTCACAACGATCCGAATCCGAGGCATGGATCGACGACGAAGAGGGCAGTATCGATGTGCATCGAGGGCGTGGCTTCCCGCAGGTGTTGAGAGACAACGAGGGCTTTCATCGTGAGCCTGAAAACTCGCACTGGACATCAGTGTGCCAAGTGGCTACACTGACCCTTTGCGCTGCCTGTTAGCTGTCTCCTGCCCGTCACCAGGAGCACGCTCCCTGCTCGAGCACAACGATCAGAAGTCTCTGACCTGGGACTTTCCATCTCTGTGCCCGGCGGGGACCGGGACGCGCGTAGTGAGTCCGAGCCCTCGGAAGGACCCCCTCTTGGCCGCCTCGCGCACTGCCTCGACCGCGAATATGAACAACGGCGCCAGCACCGCCCCGCTGCGCATCTCCTTTGCAAAGATCAAGGAGCCCCTCGAGGTTCCGAACCTTCTCGCGCTGCAAACCGAGAGCTTCGACTGGCTGCTCGGCAACGACGCGTGGAAGGCTCGCGTCGAGGAGGCTCTGGAGTCCGGTCAGGACGTCCCCACCAAGTCCGGCCTCGAGGAGATCTTCGAGGAGATCTCCCCGATCGAGGACTTTTCCGGGTCGATGTCGCTGACGTTCCGCGACCACCGTTTCGAGCCGCCGAAGAACTCGATCGACGAGTGCAAGGAGCGCGACTTCACCTACGCCGCGCCCCTCTTCGTCACGGCCGAGTTCACCAACAACGAGACCGGTGAGATCAAGTCCCAGACGGTCTTCATGGGCGACTTCCCGCTCATGACGAACAAGGGCACCTTCGTCATCAACGGCACCGAGCGTGTCGTGGTGTCGCAGCTGGTCCGTTCGCCCGGTGTCTACTTCGACTCCACCATCGACAAGACGTCCGACAAGGACATCTTCTCGGCCAAGATCATCCCGTCCCGGGGTGCCTGGCTGGAGATGGAGATCGACAAGCGCGACATGGTCGGTGTCCGCATCGACCGCAAGCGCAAGCAGTCCGTGACCGTTCTCCTGAAGGCGCTCGGCTGGACGACCGAGCAGATCCTCGAGGAGTTCGGCGAGTACGAGTCCATGCGCGCCACCCTGGAGAAGGACCACACCCAGGGCCAGGACGACGCGCTGCTCGACATCTACCGCAAGCTGCGTCCGGGCGAGCCCCCGACGCGTGAGGCCGCGCAGACGCTGCTCGAGAACCTCTACTTCAACCCCAAGCGCTACGACCTCGCCAAGGTCGGCCGCTACAAGGTCAACAAGAAGCTGGGTGCGGACGCTCCGCTCGACGCGGGCATCCTGACCGTCGAGGACGTCATCTCGACGATCAAGTACCTGGTCAAGCTGCACGCGGGCGAGATCGAGACGGTCGGCGACTCCGGCGAGACGATCGTCGTCGAGACGGACGACATCGACCACTTCGGCAACCGCCGTCTGCGCAGCGTCGGCGAGCTCATCCAGAACCAGGTCCGCACAGGTCTGGCCCGTATGGAGCGCGTCGTGCGCGAGCGCATGACCACGCAGGACGTCGAGGCGATCACGCCGCAGACCCTGATCAACATCCGGCCGGTCGTCGCCTCCATCAAGGAGTTCTTCGGCACCAGCCAGCTGTCCCAGTTCATGGACCAGAACAACCCGCTCTCCGGGCTGACGCACAAGCGGCGTCTGTCCGCGCTCGGCCCGGGTGGTCTCTCCCGTGAGCGGGCCGGCTTCGAGGTCCGTGACGTGCACCCCTCGCACTACGGCCGCATGTGCCCGATCGAGACCCCTGAAGGCCCGAACATCGGTCTGATCGGCTCGCTCGCCTCCTACGGCCGGGTCAACGCGTTCGGCTTCGTCGAGACCCCGTACCGCAAGGTGAACGACGGCCAGGTCACCGACGAGGTCGACTACCTGACCGCCGACGAAGAGGACCGATTCGTCATCGCGCAGGCCAACGCCACGCTGACGGACGAGCTCCGCTTCGCCGAGAACCGTGTACTGGTCCGCCGCCGCGGCGGTGAGGTCGACTACGTCAGCCCCGAGGACGTGGACTACATGGACGTCTCGCCGCGCCAGATGGTGTCGGTCGCGACCGCCATGATCCCCTTCCTCGAGCACGACGACGCCAACCGTGCCCTCATGGGCGCGAACATGATGCGTCAGGCCGTGCCGCTGATTAAGTCCGAGTCCCCGCTCGTCGGCACCGGCATGGAGTACCGCTCCGCCGTCGACGCCGGCGACGTGGTCAAGGCCGAGAAGGCGGGTGTGGTCCAGGAGGTCTCCGCGGACTACATCACCACGGCCAACGACGACGGCACGTACATCACGTACCGCCTGGCCAAGTTCTCCCGCTCCAACCAGGGCACCTCGGTCAACCAGAAGGTCATCGTCTCCGAGGGCGACCACGTCGTCACGGGCCAGGTGCTCGCCGACGGCCCGGCCACCCAGAACGGTGAGATGGCGCTCGGCAAGAACCTGCTTGTGGCGTTCATGCCGTGGGAGGGTCACAACTACGAGGACGCGATCATCCTGTCGCAGCGCCTCGTGCAGGACGACGTCCTCTCCTCGATCCACATCGAGGAGCACGAGGTCGACGCCCGTGACACCAAGCTCGGTCCCGAGGAGATCACCCGCGACATCCCGAACGTCTCCGAGGAGGTCCTGGCCGACCTCGACGAGCGCGGCATCATCCGTATCGGTGCCGAGGTCATCGCCGGTGACATCCTCGTCGGCAAGGTCACCCCGAAGGGTGAGACCGAGCTGACCCCCGAGGAGCGTCTGCTGCGCGCGATCTTCGGTGAGAAGGCGCGTGAGGTCCGTGACACCTCGCTGAAGGTGCCGCACGGCGAGACCGGCAAGGTCATCGGTGTGCGCGTCTTCGACCGCGAGGAGGGCGACGAGCTGCCGCCGGGCGTGAACCAGCTGGTCCGCGTCTACGTGGCGCAGAAGCGCAAGATCACCGATGGTGACAAGCTCGCCGGCCGCCACGGCAACAAGGGTGTCATCTCCAAGATCCTGCCGATCGAGGACATGCCGTTCCTGGAGGACGGCACCCCGGTCGACATCATCCTCAACCCGCTGGGTGTGCCGTCCCGAATGAACCCGGGACAGGTCCTGGAGATCCACCTCGGCTGGCTCGCCAGCCAGGGCTGGGACGTCTCCGGTCTTGCCGACGAGTGGGCCCAGCGCCTGCAGGCGATCGGCGCCGACCAGGTCGACCCGCGGACCAACGTCGCGACCCCGGTCTTCGACGGTGCCCGTGAGGACGAGCTGGCGGGTCTGCTGGAGCACACCATCCCGAACCGCGACGGGGACCGCATGGTGCTCCCGACCGGTAAGGCGCGGCTGTTCGACGGCCGCTCCGGTGAGCCGTTCCCGGACCCGATCTCGGTCGGCTACATGTACATCCTGAAGCTGCACCACCTGGTCGACGACAAGCTGCACGCCCGTTCGACCGGTCCGTACTCGATGATCACCCAGCAGCCGCTGGGTGGTAAGGCCCAGTTCGGTGGCCAGCGCTTCGGCGAGATGGAGGTGTGGGCCCTCGAGGCCTACGGCGCCGCCTACGCCCTCCAGGAGCTGCTGACCATCAAGTCCGACGACGTCACCGGCCGCGTGAAGGTCTACGAGGCCATCGTCAAGGGCGAGAACATCCCCGAGCCCGGCATCCCCGAGTCCTTCAAGGTGCTCATCAAGGAGATGCAGTCCCTGTGTCTGAACGTGGAGGTGCTGTCCAGCGACGGTATGTCCATCGAGATGCGCGACACCGACGAGGACGTCTTCCGCGCTGCGGAGGAGCTCGGCATCGACCTGTCCCGGCGCGAGCCGAGCAGCGTCGAAGAGGTCTGACGGGAGTCCGGCGGGTCTGAATCCCCAGACCCGCCGACCCCCAGGCCCCCGTACAGACCGAAAGACTTACAACCCTGAGAGGGATTGACGCATAGTGCTCGACGTCAACTTCTTCGACGAGCTCCGGATCGGCCTGGCCACCGCTGACGACATCCGGCAGTGGAGCCACGGCGAGGTCAAGAAGCCCGAGACCATCAACTACCGCACCCTCAAGCCCGAGAAGGACGGCCTCTTCTGCGAGAAGATCTTCGGCCCCACCCGGGACTGGGAGTGCTACTGCGGCAAGTACAAGCGCGTCCGCTTCAAGGGCATCATCTGCGAGCGCTGTGGCGTCGAGGTCACGCGCGCGAAGGTGCGCCGTGAGCGGATGGGCCACATCGAGCTGGCCGCCCCTGTCACGCACATCTGGTACTTCAAGGGTGTTCCGTCGCGGCTGGGCTACCTGCTCGACCTCGCCCCGAAGGACCTGGAAAAGGTCATCTACTTCGCGGCGTACATGATCACGTACGTCGACGAGGAGCGCCGTACGCGTGACTTGCCCTCCCTGGAGGCGCACGTCTCCGTCGAGCGGCAGCAGATCGAGAACCGTCGCGACGCCGACCTGGAAGCCCGCGCCAAGAAGCTCGAGGCCGACCTGGCCGAGCTGGAGGCCGAGGGCGCCAAGGCCGACGTGCGCCGCAAGGTGCGCGAGGGTGCCGAGCGCGAGATGAAGCAGCTGCGCGACCGTGCGCAGCGCGAGATCGACCGTCTCGACGAGGTGTGGACCCGCTTCAAGAACCTCAAGGTCCAGGACCTCGAGGGCGACGAGCTGCTCTACCGCGAGCTGCGCGACCGCTTCGGTACGTACTTCGACGGTTCGATGGGTGCCGCGGCGCTGCAGAAGCGCCTGGAGTCCTTCGACCTCGACGAGGAGGCCGAACGCCTCCGCGAGATCATCCGCACCGGCAAGGGCCAGAAGAAGACCCGTGCGCTGAAGCGGCTGAAGGTCGTGTCCGCGTTCCTGCAGACCTCCAACAGCCCCAAGGGCATGGTCCTCGACTGCGTGCCGGTCATCCCGCCGGACCTGCGTCCGATGGTGCAGCTGGACGGTGGCCGCTTCGCGACCTCCGACCTGAACGACCTGTACCGCCGCGTGATCAACCGCAACAACCGTCTGAAGAGGCTCCTGGACCTCGGTGCCCCGGAGATCATCGTCAACAACGAGAAGCGCATGCTTCAGGAGGCCGTTGACGCCCTCTTCGACAACGGCCGTCGCGGCCGCCCGGTGACGGGCCCCGGCAACCGCCCGCTGAAGTCCCTCAGCGACATGCTGAAGGGCAAGCAGGGTCGATTCCGTCAGAACCTGCTCGGCAAGCGTGTCGACTACTCGGCGCGTTCCGTGATCGTCGTCGGTCCGCAGCTGAAGCTGCACCAGTGCGGTCTGCCGAAGGCGATGGCGCTGGAGCTGTTCAAGCCGTTCGTGATGAAGCGCCTGGTCGACCTGAACCACGCGCAGAACATCAAGTCGGCCAAGCGCATGGTCGAGCGCGGCCGCACGGTCGTGTACGACGTGCTGGAAGAGGTCATCGCGGAGCACCCGGTTCTGCTGAACCGTGCGCCCACGCTGCACCGCCTCGGCATCCAGGCCTTCGAGCCGCAGCTGGTCGAGGGCAAGGCCATCCAGATCCACCCGCTCGTCTGCACCGCGTTCAACGCGGACTTCGACGGTGACCAGATGGCCGTGCACCTGCCGCTGTCCGCGGAGGCGCAGGCCGAGGCCCGCATCCTGATGCTGTCCTCGAACAACATCCTCAAGCCGGCCGACGGCCGCCCGGTCACGATGCCGACCCAGGACATGGTCCTCGGTCTGTTCTTCCTGACCACGGACGGCGAGATGCGGAACGTGAAGGGCGAGGACCGCTCCTTCGCGTCCGTGGCCGAGGCGATCATGGCGTTCGACGCCGGCGAGCTCTCGCTGCAGGCGCGCGTGGACATCCGCTTCCCGGTGGGCACCATCCCGCCGCGCGGCTGGACCCCGCCGGCCCAGGAGGAGGGCGAGCCGGAGTGGCAGCAGGGTGACACCTTCCGTCTGAAGACCACGCTGGGCCGTGCGCTCTTCAACGAGCTGCTGCCCGAGGACTACCCGTTCGTCGACTACGAGGTCGGCAAGAAGCAGCTCTCCGAGATCGTCAACGACCTCGCCGAGCGCTACCCGAAGGTGATCGTGGCGGCGACGCTCGACAACCTGAAGGCGGCCGGCTTCTACTGGGCGACCCGTTCCGGCGTCACCGTCGCCATCTCCGACGTCGTCGTTCCCGAGGCGAAGAGGGAGATCGTCAAGGGCTACGAGGCGCAGGACGAGAAGGTCCAGAAGCAGTACGAGCGCGGTCTGATCACCAAGGACGAGCGCACGCAGGAGCTCATCGCGATCTGGACCAAGGCGACCAACGAGGTCGCCGAGGCGATGAACGACAACTTCCCGAAGACCAACCCGATCTTCATGATGGTGAACTCGGGTGCACGAGGCAACATGATGCAGATGCGTCAGATCGCCGGTATGCGTGGTCTTGTGTCGAACGCGAAGAACGAGACCATCCCGCGGCCCATCAAGGCGTCGTTCCGTGAGGGTCTGTCCGTGCTGGAGTACTTCATCTCCACGCACGGTGCCCGTAAGGGTCTCGCGGACACCGCCCTGCGTACCGCCGACTCGGGTTACCTCACCCGTCGTCTGGTGGACGTCTCGCAGGACGTCATCATCCGCGAGGAGGACTGCGGCACCGACCGTGGCCTCAAGCTCCACATCGCCGAGCGCGGCGCCGACGGCGTCCTGCGCAAGGCGGAGAACGTCGAGACGTCCGTGTACGCGCGCTGCCTCGCCGAGGACATCGTCGTCGACGGCAAGGTGCTGGCCCCGGCCGGTACCGACCTGGGCGACGTGCTCATCGACGAGCTGATCGCACAGGGCATCGAGGAGGTCAAGACCCGCTCGGTCCTGACCTGCGAGTCCGCCGTCGGCACCTGTGCCATGTGCTACGGCCGCTCGCTGGCCACGGGCAAGCTGGTCGACATCGGTGAGGCGGTCGGCATCATCGCCGCCCAGTCCATCGGTGAGCCCGGTACCCAGCTGACGATGCGTACCTTCCACACCGGTGGTGTGGCCGGTGACGACATCACCCAGGGTCTGCCCCGTGTCGTCGAGCTCTTCGAGGCCCGTACCCCGAAGGGTGTCGCCCCGATCTCCGAGGCCTCCGGCCGCGCCCGGATCGAGGAGACCGAGAAGACCAAGAAGATCGTCATCACGCCGGACGACGGCAGCGACGAGACGGCCTACCCGATCTCGAAGCGTGCCCGACTCCTGGTCGGCGAGGGCGAGCATGTCGAGGTGGGCCAGAAGCTCACCGTGGGTGCCACCAACCCGCACGACGTGCTGCGCATTCTGGGCCAGCGTGCCGTCCAGGTTCACCTGGTCGGCGAGGTCCAGAAGGTGTACAACTCGCAGGGTGTGTCGATCCACGACAAGCACATCGAGATCATCATCCGGCAGATGCTGCGCCGTGTGACGATCATCGAGTCCGGCGACGCCGAGCTGCTGCCGGGCGAGCTGGTCGAGCGCTCGAAGTTCGAGCACGAGAACCGTCGTGTGGTCCAGGAGGGCGGTCACCCGGCCTCCGGTCGTCCGCAGCTCATGGGTATCACCAAGGCCTCGCTGGCGACCGAGTCCTGGCTGTCGGCGGCGTCCTTCCAGGAGACGACCAGGGTCCTCACGGACGCGGCGATCAACGCCAAGTCCGACTCCCTGATCGGCCTCAAGGAGAACGTCATCATCGGTAAGCTCATCCCGGCCGGTACGGGTCTGTCCCGCTACCGCAACATCCGGGTGGAGCCGACCGAGGAGGCCAAGGCCGCGATGTACTCGGCCGTCGGCTACGACGACATCGACTACTCGCCGTTCGGTACGGGCTCCGGCCAGGCCGTGCCGCTGGAGGACTACGACTACGGTCCGTACAACCAGTAAGCGAGCGGTTTGAGTTGAGGGGCGGTCACTTCGTCGTGGAGTGACCGCCCTTCGGCGTTGGCAGCAACCGGTATCGGCCGATACCTGTGCCGGACGTGCCGGTTCGGCGCATGATGGGAGCAATCGGGGGAGGTACTCCGTGTCGTATCCGTCGTGGCAACCCTGGCAGCAGGGACAGGGGCAGGGTGGGTTTCCCCAGCCATGGCCGGGCCAGGCCGTTCCTTCCGTCCCGCCGTCCCTGCTCGCCTCGCACGCCGACCGCGAGCGTGCCGTGGACGTGCTCCGGGCGGGGTACGCCGAAGGGCGGCTGGGGCAGCCGGAGTTCGACGATCGGGTCACGCGGGCGTACGCGGCCCGCACACTCGGCGAACTGGCCCTGCTCGTGGCCGACCTGCCGCAGGGCCCCGCGGCGCGGACCGACGTCGTGCCGCAGACGTTCCTGCCCGCGCCCCGGCCGAAGACGAACGAGAAGGCCGTCGGAGCCCTGATCTGCGGCCTGCTCTGCCTGCCCACCGCAGGCCTCACGGGCATCCCCGCGGTCGTCCTGGGTCACGCGGCCCGCGCCGAGATCCGCCGCAGGGGCGAGGGTGGCGACGGCCTGGCGCTGACCGGTCTCGTCCTCGGCTGGCTGGCGACGGCGGGCTGGGCACTCGTTCTGGTGCTGTTGCTGACGGCGGCGCTCGTGACGGAGTGAGGGCCGGGCCGTGGTGCCGCGGCATCGCCCCGTACCCGCCGAGGTGCCCGTATCGTTGATTCGAAGATCACATACGGCGCATGGGGTTGACATGCTCGGTGCGGCAGTGCCGGGCAGGTCCATTTGTTTTGACCACAGCGAATGAGGTAGGTACGCTCAGACCTTGTGCCTGGGGTGTGCCCTGGCTCCCGTGCGTGCCTTGAAACCGCATGGCGAGCCGTCACCGGCCACCGTAATCTGCGCCCTTTTCGCCTTGCGGCGGGAGTCTGCGGGATTCGACACACCCGACCGCGTGGGTCGGCGAAGTTCCAGGTTAGCTGTACCCATCGGCACACAGAAACCGGAGAAGTAGTGCCTACGATCCAGCAGCTGGTCCGTAAGGGCCGGCAGGACAAGGTCGAGAAGAACAAGACGCCCGCACTCGAGGGTTCCCCTCAGCGTCGCGGCGTCTGCACGCGTGTGTTCACGACCACCCCGAAGAAGCCGAACTCGGCCCTGCGTAAGGTCGCGCGTGTGCGTCTGACCAGCGGGATCGAGGTCACGGCCTACATTCCGGGTGAGGGACACAACCTGCAGGAGCACTCCATCGTGCTCGTGCGCGGCGGCCGTGTGAAGGACCTGCCGGGTGTTCGCTACAAGATCATCCGTGGCTCCCTCGACACCCAGGGTGTCAAGAACCGCAAGCAGGCCCGCAGCCGTTACGGCGCCAAGAAGGAGAAGTAAGAATGCCTCGTAAGGGCCCCGCCCCGAAGCGTCCGGTCATCATCGACCCGGTTTACGGCTCTCCTCTGGTGACCTCCCTGATCAACAAGGTGCTGCTGAACGGCAAGCGCTCCACCGCCGAGCGCATCGTCTACGGTGCCATGGAGGGTCTGCGCGAGAAGACCGGCAACGACCCGGTCATCACGCTCAAGCGCGCTCTCGAGAACATCAAGCCGACCCTCGAGGTCAAGTCCCGCCGTGTCGGTGGCGCCACCTACCAGGTCCCGGTCGAGGTCAAGCCCGGCCGTGCCAACACCCTGGCGCTGCGCTGGCTGGTGGGGTACTCCCGCGCCCGTCGCGAGAAGACCATGACCGAGCGTCTGCTGAACGAGCTCCTCGACGCGTCCAACGGCCTCGGCGCCGCTGTGAAGAAGCGCGAGGACACGCACAAGATGGCCGAGTCCAACAAGGCCTTCGCGCACTACCGCTGGTAGTCGCTACCCCATCGAGAAGCGAGAGAAGACTGAAGCCTCATGGCTACCACTTCACTTGACCTGGCCAAGGTCCGCAACATCGGGATCATGGCCCACATCGACGCGGGCAAGACGACCACCACCGAGCGGATCCTGTTCTACACCGGCGTTTCGTACAAGATCGGTGAGGTCCACGACGGCGCTGCCACCATGGACTGGATGGAGCAGGAGCAGGAGCGTGGCATCACGATCACCTCGGCTGCCACCACCTGTCACTGGCCGCTGGAAGACGTCGACCACACCATCAACATCATCGACACCCCGGGCCACGTCGACTTCACGGTCGAGGTGGAGCGCTCCCTGCGCGTGCTCGACGGTGCCGTGACGGTGTTCGACGGCGTCGCCGGCGTGGAGCCTCAGTCCGAGACGGTGTGGCGTCAGGCGGACCGCTACGGCGTTCCGCGTATCTGCTTCGTCAACAAGCTCGACCGCACTGGTGCCGAGTTCCACCGCTGCGTCGACATGATCTCCGACCGTCTGGGCGCGCTGCCGCTGGTCATGCAGCTGCCGATCGGTGCCGAGGCCGACTTCAAGGGCGTCGTGGACCTGGTCCGCATGAAGGCGCTCGTGTGGTCTGCCGAGGCCACCAAGGGTGAGATGTACGACGTCGTCGACATCCCGGCCACGCACACCGAGGCGGCCGAGGAGTGGCGCGGCAAGCTGGTCGAGACCGTCGCCGAGAACGACGAGGAGATCATGGAGCTGTACCTGGAGGGCGAGGAGCCCTCCGAGGAGCAGCTGTACGCCGCGATCCGTCGTATCACCATCGCCTCCGGCAAGTCCAAGGACACCACGGTCACCCCGGTGTTCTGCGGTACCGCGTTCAAGAACAAGGGCGTCCAGCCCCTGCTCGACGCGGTCGTGCGCTACCTTCCCTCCCCGCTCGACGTCGAGGCCATCGAGGGCCACGCCGTCAACGACCCGGAGGAGGTCGTGAAGCGCAAGCCGTCCGACGCGGAGCCGCTGTCCGCGCTGGCGTTCAAGATCATGAGCGACCCGCACCTCGGCAAGCTCACCTTCGTCCGGGTCTACTCGGGCCGCCTGGAGTCCGGCACCGCGGTGCTGAACTCCGTCAAGGGCAAGAAGGAGCGCATCGGCAAGATCTACCGCATGCACGCCAACAAGCGTGAGGAGATCGAGTCGGTGGGCGCCGGCGACATCGTCGCCGTCATGGGCCTGAAGCAGACCACCACCGGTGAGACGCTGTCCGACGACAAGAACCCGGTCATCCTGGAGTCCATGGACTTCCCGGCTCCGGTCATCCAGGTCGCCATCGAGCCCAAGTCGAAGGGCGACCAGGAGAAGCTGGGTGTCGCGATCCAGCGCCTGGCCGAGGAGGACCCGTCCTTCCAGGTCCACTCGGACGAGGAGACCGGCCAGACCATCATCGGCGGTATGGGCGAACTGCACCTCGAGGTGCTGGTCGACCGTATGCGCCGTGAGTTCAAGGTCGAGGCCAACGTCGGCAAGCCGCAGGTCGCGTACCGCGAGACGATCCGCAAGGCCGTCGAGCGCGTGGACTACACGCACAAGAAGCAGACCGGTGGCACCGGTCAGTTCGCCAAGGTCCAGATCGCGATCGAGCCCATCGAGGGCGGCGACGCCTCGTACGAGTTCGTGAACAAGGTGACCGGTGGTCGTATCCCGAAGGAGTACATCCCTTCGGTCGACGCCGGTGCGCAGGAGGCCATGCAGTTCGGCATCCTCGCCGGCTACGAGATGACCGGCGTGCGCGTCACGCTGATCGACGGTGGCTACCACGAGGTGGACTCCTCCGAGCTCGCCTTCAAGATCGCCGGCTCGCAGGCCTTCAAGGAGGCCGCGCGCAAGGCCAGCCCCGTGCTGCTCGAGCCGATGATGGCCGTCGAGGTCACCACGCCCGAGGACTACATGGGCGAGGTCATCGGCGACATCAACTCCCGCCGTGGCCAGATCCAGGCCATGGAGGAGCGTGCCGGCGCCCGTGTCGTGAAGGGCCTGGTTCCGCTGTCGGAGATGTTCGGCTACGTCGGCGACCTCCGCAGCAAGACGTCGGGTCGCGCGAGCTACTCGATGCAGTTCGACTCCTACGCCGAGGTTCCGCGGAACGTCGCCGAGGAGATCATCGCGAAGGCCAAGGGCGAGTAACGCACCCCGTTTACACGCTTTAGGCTTGACACCGACCGCCGGGGGTCCTTCTCCGCGAAGAACCCCGGCGGGCGGCACCCCAGCAAAGATCACCTGGCGCCGATGAGTAAGGCGTACAGAACCACTCCACAGGAGGACCCCAGTGGCGAAGGCGAAGTTCGAGCGGACTAAGCCGCACGTCAACATCGGCACCATCGGTCACATCGACCACGGTAAGACGACCCTCACGGCCGCCATTACCAAGGTGCTGCACGACGCGTACCCGGACCTGAACGAGGCCACCCCGTTCGACAACATCGACAAGGCGCCCGAGGAGCGCCAGCGCGGTATCACCATCTCCATCGCGCACGTCGAGTACCAGACCGAGTCGCGTCACTACGCCCACGTTGACTGCCCGGGTCACGCGGACTACATCAAGAACATGATCACCGGTGCCGCGCAGATGGACGGCGCGATCCTGGTGGTCGCGGCCACCGACGGCCCGATGCCGCAGACCAAGGAGCACGTGCTCCTGGCCCGCCAGGTCGGCGTTCCGTACATCGTCGTCGCCCTGAACAAGGCCGACATGGTGGACGACGAGGAGATCCTGGAGCTCGTCGAGCTCGAGGTCCGTGAGCTCCTCACCGACTACGAGTTCCCGGGTGACGACGTTCCGGTCGTCCAGGTCTCCGCTCTGAAGGCGCTCGAGGGCGACGCGAAGTGGACCGAGTCGGTCCTCAACCTGATGAAGGCCGTCGACGAGTCCATTCCGGAGCCGGAGCGCGACGTCGACAAGCCGTTCCTGATGCCGATCGAGGACGTCTTCACGATCACCGGTCGTGGCACCGTCGTCACCGGTCGTATCGAGCGCGGTATCCTCAAGGTCAACGAGACCGTGGACATCATCGGCATCAAGCCGGAGAAGACCTCCACCACGGTCACCGGCATCGAGATGTTCCGCAAGCTGCTCGACGAGGGCCAGGCCGGTGAGAACGTCGGTCTGCTGCTCCGCGGCATCAAGCGTGAGGACGTCGAGCGCGGCCAGGTCATCATCAAGCCGGGCTCGGTCACCCCGCACACCGAGTTCGAGGCGCAGGCCTACATCCTCTCCAAGGACGAGGGTGGCCGCCACACGCCGTTCTTCAACAACTACCGTCCGCAGTTCTACTTCCGTACGACGGACGTGACCGGCGTCGTGACCCTCCCCGAGGGCACCGAGATGGTCATGCCGGGTGACAACACCGAGATGAAGGTGGACCTCATCCAGCCCGTCGCCATGGAGGAGGGCCTCAAGTTCGCCATTCGCGAGGGTGGTCGGACCGTGGGCGCCGGCCAGGTCACCAAGATCGTCAAGTAAGTTCCGCTTGCTTGAGGGTCACCCGCTGACCTGAAGAGGCCCGTACGACTTCGGTCGTTCGGGCCTCTTCGTCGTGTCCGCGGTCGGCGGACAACTGGCGCTGTGGGGAGGGGCTTTCGCGCCCGGGGTCCGCAGCGTGCGGGCCCCTGCGCCGGGTACCGCGGCAGGCGGGTACGCGTGTGCGGCCACTCGGTCGGGGGCGTGGGCCGCGTTCCCTCGGCCTACGTGGCGGATCGGCCGGTTCCGGCACCGGAGTTACGCGGGCCGGGCCGTTCGAGGGAACGGCGGGTGTCGTGCTCCGACGGGACGGGTGCTGCTCATATTTTCGGTAGGCATGAAGAGCGTAGTGGCTGATCAGATGCCTGGTCCCAGTCGGCGTAGCACCCTCGCCGGGATCGTCGGTGCGGCCGGGGCGGCGGTGGTCGCCGGATGCACGGCCCCGAGGCGCGCGCCGAAGCCGGCTCCTGTGCGCACGAGTCCGGCCTCCGCTCCGAAGGTCGGCCCTGCCCCCGGCGTGATGATGCTGTTCGACGACTCCGGGTTCAACTTCGACGGGCTCCGGGCGCTCGGCGGATCCGGTCAGGGCAGCGCCGACGCGGGAGAGGTGCTCACCGCCGTCAACGCGATCAACAAGGCCGGCCTCTCGGCGCAGACGTATGTGCGGACCTTCAGAAGGCTCGGAGACCGGCTGATGAAGGAGCCCGAGGACGGCAGAACCGACGCGTCGACCATGCGCTTCCGCGCGCTGCGTGCCGCGCAGTACTACGCGCAGGCGTTGTTCTACGTCCTCGACTCCGACGACCCCGGCAGCGAGGAGGGGCTGTACCAGGCGGGACGCGGCGCCTGGGACACGTTCTGCAGGCTGTCCGACGCGGCTCCCGTGACGGACAACGTCACGTACGGGAGCACCCCGCTGCCCGTGTGGTTCTTCCGGCCGGACGCGTCGGGACAGCCCCGTCCCACCGTGATCCTCACCAACGGCAGCGACGGGCAGAACGTCGACATGTGGACCTACGGGGTCCGCACCGCCCTGGACCGGGGCTGGAACGCTCTCGTGTACGACGGGCCCGGACAGGGGCAGATGCTCTTCTTGAACCGGGTGGTCTTCACCCCCAGCTGGGAGCATGTGGTCTCGCCCCTCGTCGACTGGCTGGTCTCCCGGTCCGACGTCAACGGCGACAAGATCGCCGTCGCCGGGCTCAGCATGGCCGGCGACCTGGCCGCCCGTGCGGCGGCCTTCGAGGAACGCATCGCGGCCCTGGTGACCATGCCCGGCTGCCTGGAGCCGTGGCTGGGCTTCCCCAAGGAGATCCGGGAGGTCCTCACCGCGAACAAGGACGAGACCAACAACGTCTGGAACAAGGAGGTGGCCCCGAAGCTGTCCCGCACCGAAGCGGCGATGCTGAAGAAGCGCTTCGAGCCGTTCTCCGTGCAGGCGATGCTCGCCGCCCGTCAGGGCAAGCTCTTCACCGACTTCTACACCCCGGCCAAGCTGATCCAGTCGCTGGCCGTGACGAACGTCGTGAGCCGCATCAAGGTGCCCACCCTGGTCCTCGACTACGAGTTCGAGCAGTTCTACCCGGGGCAGGCGGGCCAGATGTTCGACGCGCTGACCGCTCCCAAGGAGTATGTGAGGCTCACCGCCGCGACCGGCGCGCAGCTGCACTGCTCGCCGATGGCTCCGCAGCAGCACTGCGAGGTGGTCTTCGACTGGCTGCAGAGGACGGTGTAGAGCGCCCGGAGGGCGTCGCCACAGTGGCCGCCTGCCCGGATCCCACAGCACCCGGCGGGGGCGGCGGACGGGCGAGAACGCCGGATCGCCGGAGGCGGACACCGGGGCGGTGCGTTTCGTGCGCGATTCCGCCGGGGTACTCTCTACGGCTCGATTGGCCAGCCCCCCGCCCACTATGGCAGACTGTCGGAGTTGCTCGGTCGAGTGTTGATGCTGCGCGCCTCCCGCCGGGAGGACCGGAAGCGAGTCCCACAGTACTCGTCGCCCTAACTGCCTCACGGCAGCGCTGGGGCGGACGTACGGGAATCTTCCGGGAAGTGTGGGCGCGACACCGGCCAGGCGCCCGGTGGGCCCCTTCGCCCCCGGTCCCACGGTTCCGGAAGGGCCGTGTTCCCCGAGCAGGGATGTTCGAACAAGGGACATCTGTGTCAGCGGGAGCGCGACACGCCCGACCGCGTGGGTCGGAGGAGAAGGCTGGAACACCGGGTTCCGGAGCGTAAAAAAGACAGGACTACGAAGTAGCCATGGCGGGACAGAAGATCCGCATCCGGCTCAAGGCCTACGACCACGAGGTCATCGACTCCTCGGCGAAGAAGATCGTCGAGACGGTGACCCGTACCGGTGCGTCGGTCGCGGGCCCGGTGCCGCTGCCCACTGAGAAGAACGTGTACTGCGTCATCAAGTCGCCGCACAAGTACAAGGACTCGCGCGAGCACTTCGAGATGCGCACCCACAAGCGCCTGATCGACATCCTCGACCCGACCCCCAAGACCGTTGACTCTCTGATGCGACTCGACCTCCCGGCCGGCGTCGACATCGAGATCAAGCTCTGAGGCCGGTGATCTGAGAATGGCTAAGCAGATCAAGGGCATCCTGGGCGAGAAGCTCGGCATGACGCAGGTCTGGGACGAGAACAACCGTGTTGTTCCCGTGACCGTCGTCAAGGCCGGGCCGAATGTCGTGACCCAGGTTCGTACGAACGACGCTGACGGCTACGAGTCCGTCCAGATCGCTTTCGGCGAGATCGACCCGCGCAAGGTGAACAAGCCTCTCAAGGGCCACTTCGCCAAGGCGGACGTCACCCCGCGTCGTCACCTCGTCGAGATCCGCACGTCGGACGCCTCCGAGTACACCCTCGGCCAGGAAGTCACCGCTGAGGTCTTCGAGGCCGGCCAGAAGGTCGACGTCACCGGCAAGAGCAAGGGCAAGGGCTTCGCCGGTGTCATGAAGCGTCACAACTTCAAGGGCCTCGGCGCCGGTCACGGCGTTCAGCGCAAGCACCGCTCGCCCGGTTCGATCGGTGGCTGCGCCACCCCGGGCCGTGTGTTCAAGGGCGTCCGCATGGCGGGTCGCATGGGCAACGAGCGCGTCACCACCCAGAACCTGACCGTCCACGCCGTTGACGCGGAGAAGGGTCTGCTGCTCATCAAGGGCGCGGTTCCCGGTCCGAACGGCGGCCTCGTCCTGGTCCGCACCGCGGCCAAGGGGGCCTGAGGTAACCGATGAGCACTGTTGACATCCTTTCGCCTGCCGGCGAGAAGGCCGGTAGCGTCGAACTCCCCGCGGAGATCTTCGGCGTGGAGAAGGTCAGCATTCCGCTGATCCACCAGGTCGTCGTCGCGCAGAACGCGGCTGCCCGCCAGGGCACGCACAAGACCAAGACCCGTGCCGAGGTCCGTGGTGGTGGCAGGAAGCCGTACCGCCAGAAGGGCACCGGCCGCGCCCGTCAGGGTTCGACCCGCGCGCCGCAGTTCGCCGGTGGTGGCGTCGTGCACGGTCCCGTGCCGCGTGACTACTCGCAGCGGACCCCGAAGAAGATGAAGGCTGCCGCTCTGCGTCACGCCCTCACCGACCGGGCCCGCCACAACCGCATCCACGTCGTCACCGGCGTGATCGAGGGCGAGACCCCCTCCACCAAGGCCGCCAAGACGCTGTTCGGCAAGATCTCGGAGCGCAAGAACCTGCTCCTGGTCGTCGAGCGCGCCGACGAGGCCGCGTGGCTGTCCGCCCGCAACCTGCCCCAGGTCCACATCCTGGAGCCGGGCCAGCTGAACACGTACGACGTGATCGTCTCCGACGACGTGGTCTTCACCCAGGCCGCTTTCGAGTCCTTCGTGTCCGGCCCGAAGGCCACTGACACCGAAGGGAGCGAGGCCTGATGGCTATCCGTCACCCCGCCATTGCCTCGAAGGCCGCCAAGGCCGCCAAGGCCGCCCGCGTCGCCAAGGCGCGTCGCCACGCTGCCGAGGGCAAGAACACCGTCGTCACCCCGGCGAGCAAGGCGTACACGGACCCCCGTGACGTCCTGCTGAAGCCGGTCGTGTCGGAGAAGAGCTACGCGCTCCTCGACGAGAACAAGTACACGTTCATCGTTGCCCCGAGCGCCAACAAGACCCAGATCAAGGAGGCCGTCCAGTCGGTCTTCTCGGTCAAGGTCACCGGGGTCAACACGATCAACCGCCAGGGCAAGCGCAAGCGGACCCGCACGGGCTTCGGCCAGCGTGCCGCCACCAAGCGCGCGATCGTGACCCTCGCCGAGGGCGACCGTATCGACATCTTCGGCGGTCCGACCGCCTAAGGGCGGTCCGGATCGTCCGATATCGGACGAGGACTGAGAAATGGGAATCCGCAAGTACAAGCCGACTACGCCGGGCCGTCGTGGCGCCAGCGTCGCCGACTTCGTCGAGGTCACGCGGTCCACGCCGGAGAAGTCGCTGGTCCGCCCGCTGCACAGCAAGGGCGGCCGTAACAACGCCGGTCGTGTGACCGTTCGCCACCAGGGTGGCGGACACAAGCGCGCCTACCGCGTGATCGACTTCCGTCGTCACGACAAGGACGGCGTGCCGGCGAAGGTCGCGCACATCGAGTACGACCCCAACCGCACCGCGCGCATCGCGCTGCTGCACTACGCGGACGGCGAGAAGCGCTACATCCTCGCGCCGCGTGGCCTGTCGCAGGGCGACCGCGTCGAGAACGGTCCCGGGGCCGACATCAAGCCGGGCAACAACCTGGCCCTGCGCAACATCCCGGTCGGTACGACCCTGCACGCCATCGAGCTGCGTCCGGGCGGCGGCGCGAAGTTCGCCCGCTCGGCCGGTGCCTCGGTGCAGCTGCTCGCGAAGGAGGGCGCCTACGCCCACCTGCGCATGCCGTCCGGTGAGATCCGCCTGGTCGACGTCCGCTGCCGCGCCACCGTCGGTGAGGTCGGCAACGCCGAGCAGTCGAACATCAACTGGGGCAAGGCCGGCCGCAAGCGCTGGCTGGGCGTCCGCCCGACCGTGCGTGGTGTGGTCATGAACCCTGTCGACCACCCGCACGGTGGTGGTGAGGGCCGTACCTCCGGTGGTCGCCACCCGGTGTCCCCGTGGGGTCAGAAGGAAGGCCGTACTCGTTCCGCCAAGAAGGCGAGCAACAAGTACATCGTCCGCCGCCGCAAGACGAACAAGAAGCGCTAGGAGCGGGTTTAGATGCCGCGCAGTCTCAAGAAGGGGCCCTTCGTCGACGACCACCTGATGAAGAAGGTGGATGTCCAGAACGAAGCCGGCACCAAGAACGTCATCAAGACCTGGTCCCGCCGCTCGATGATCGTCCCGGCCATGCTCGGCCACACGATCGCGGTGCACAACGGCAAGACCCACATCCCGGTGTTCGTCACCGAGTCGATGGTCGGCCACAAGCTCGGCGAGTTCTCGCCGACCCGCACCTTCCGGGGCCACGTCAAGGACGACCGGAAGTCGAAGCGCCGCTAGTAGCGGATCGCATTCAGACACGTAAGTAACTGAAGGGACAACCATGGAAGCCAGGGCCCAGGCGCGGTACATCCGCGTCACGCCCATGAAGGCCCGCCGCGTGGTGGACCTCATCCGTGGCATGGACGCCACGGAGGCCCAGGCTGTTCTGCGATTCGCTCCGCAGGCAGCCTCCGTGCCGGTCGGCAAGGTGCTCGACAGCGCCATCGCCAACGCCGCGCACAACTACGATCACACCGACGCCGACAGCCTCTACATCTCCGAGGCGTACGTCGACGAGGGCCCGACCCTGAAGCGGTTCCGTCCGCGTGCCCAGGGCCGTGCCTACCGGATCCGCAAGCGGACCAGCCACATCACCGTGGTCGTCAGCAGCAAGGAAGGAACCCGGTAATGGGCCAGAAGGTAAACCCGCACGGGTTCCGGCTCGGTGTCACCACCGACTTCAAGTCGCGCTGGTACGCCGACAAGCTGTACAAGGACTACGTCAAGGAAGACGTCTCCATCCGTCGGATGATGACGTCCGGCATGGAGCGCGCCGGCATCTCCAAGGTGGAGATCGAGCGCACCCGTGACCGCGTCCGTGTGGACATCCACACCGCGCGTCCGGGCATCGTCATTGGCCGCCGTGGCGCCGAGGCCGACCGCATCCGCGGCGACCTCGAGAAGCTCACGGGCAAGCAGGTCCAGCTGAACATCCTCGAGGTCAAGAACCCCGAGACCGACGCTCAGCTGGTGGCCCAGGCCGTTGCCGAGCAGCTCTCCTCCCGCGTCTCCTTCCGCCGCGCCATGCGCAAGAGCATGCAGTCGGCGATGAAGGCGGGCGCCAAGGGCATCAAGATCCAGTGCGGTGGCCGCCTCGGCGGCGCCGAGATGTCCCGCTCGGAGTTCTACCGCGAGGGCCGTGTGCCCCTGCACACGCTCCGCGCGAACGTGGACTACGGCTTCTTCGAGGCCAAGACGACCTTCGGCCGCATCGGTGTGAAGGTCTGGATCTACAAGGGCGACGTCAAGAACATCGCCGAGGTCCGCGCCGAGAACGCTGCCGCCCGTGCGGGTAACCGCCCGGCCCGCGGTGGCGCCGACCGCCCGGCCCGTGGTGGCCGCGGTGGCGAGCGGCGCGGTCGCAAGCCGCAGCAGGCTGCCGGCGCCGAGGCCCCCAAGGCCGAGGCTCCCGCGTCCGCTCCGGCTGAGAGCACCGGAACGGAGGCCTGACCGACATGCTGATCCCCCGTAGGGTCAAGCACCGCAAGCAGCACCACCCGAAGCGCGACGGCGCTGCCAAGGGTGGCACGACGGTTGCGTTCGGCGAGTACGGCATCCAGGCGCTGACCCCGGCATACGTGACGAACCGTCAGATCGAGGCCGCTCGTATCGCCATGACGCGTCACATCAAGCGTGGTGGCAAGGTCTGGATCAACATCTACCCGGACCGCCCGCTCACCAAGAAGCCTGCCGAGACCCGCATGGGTTCCGGTAAGGGTTCTCCGGAGTGGTGGATCGCCAACGTCAAGCCCGGACGCGTGATGTTCGAGCTGTCGTACCCCAACGAGAAGATCGCCCGTGAGGCGCTGCTTCGTGCGGCCCACAAGCTGCCGATGAAGTGCCGGATCGTCAAGCGCGAGGCAGGTGAAGCGTGATGTCGGCCGGTACCAAGGCGTCCGAGCTGCGCGAGCTGGGCAACGAGGAGCTTCTGGGCAAGCTCCGCGAGGCCAAGGAAGAGCTGTTCAACCTCCGCTTCCAGGCGGCGACGGGCCAGCTCGAGAACCACGGCCGTCTCAAGGCGGTCCGCAAGGACATCGCGCGGATCTACACCCTGATGCGCGAGCGTGAGCTGGGCATCGAAACGGTGGAGAACGCCTGATGAGCGAGAACAACGTGACTGAGAACACTGAGGCGCGCGGCTTCCGCAAGACCCGTGAGGGTCTCGTCGTCAGCGACAAGATGGACAAGACCGTCGTCGTCGCCGTCGAGGACCGCGTCAAGCACGCGCTGTACGGCAAGGTCATCCGCCGTACGAACAAGCTCAAGGCGCACGACGAGCAGAACGCCGCGGGCGTCGGCGACCGTGTCCTCCTGATGGAGACCCGGCCGCTGTCCGCGACCAAGCGCTGGCGCGTCGTCGAGATCCTCGAGAAGGCGAAGTAACAAGCGGGGGCTGCACAGCCCCGGCTGACCACCGCTGGGGGCCGTACCGTCAGGTGCCCGGCCCCCGGCGTGGGTTCTCGCCTGCAGAGGCGTAAGTAATTCCTGCGGGGTTCACCCGCAGGACAGTTCCGCCAGGCTCTCCGGACCAACTCCCGGAGGGAACCGGCAGACGATCAGGAGATAGACGTGATCCAGCAGGAGTCGCGACTGCGCGTCGCCGACAACACTGGTGCGAAGGAGATCCTTTGCATCCGTGTGCTCGGTGGCTCCGGTCGCCGCTACGCGGGCATCGGTGACGTCATCGTCGCCACCGTCAAGGACGCGATCCCCGGTGGCAACGTGAAGAAGGGTGACGTCGTCAAGGCGGTCATCGTTCGCACCGTCAAGGAGCGCCGCCGTCCGGACGGCTCGTACATCCGCTTCGACGAGAACGCCGCCGTCATTCTGAAGAACGACGGCGACCCTCGCGGCACCCGCATCTTCGGCCCGGTCGGCCGTGAGCTGCGCGAGAAGAAGTTCATGAAGATCATCTCGCTCGCGCCGGAGGTGCTGTAAGCATGAAGATCAAGAAGGGCGACCTGGTCCAGGTCATCACCGGCAAGGACAAGGGCAAGCAGGGCAAGGTCATTGCCGCTTACCCGCGCGACGAGCGTGTCCTGGTCGAGGGTGTCAACCGGGTCAAGAAGCACACCAAGGCCGGGCCGACCGCCAGCGGTTCGCAGGCCGGCGGCATCGTGACCACCGAGGCCCCGATCCACGTGTCCAACGTTCAGCTGGTCGTGGAGAAGGACGGCAACAAGGTCGTCACGCGTGTCGGCTACCGCTTCGACGAGAACGGCAACAAGATCCGCGTTGCCAAGCGGACGGGTGAGGACATCTGATGGCTACCACCACCACTCCGCGTCTGAAGCAGAAGTACCGCGAGGAGATCGCGGGCAAGCTGCGTGACGAGTTCAAGTACGAGAACGTCATGCAGATCCCCGGCCTCGTCAAGATCGTGGTCAACATGGGTGTGGGCGACGCCGCCCGCGACTCCAAGCTGATCGAGGGCGCCATCCGCGACCTCACCACGATCACCGGTCAGAAGCCGGCCGTCACCAAGGCCCGCAAGTCCATCGCGCAGTTCAAGCTGCGCGAGGGCCAGCCGATCGGTGCCCACGTCACGCTCCGTGGCGACCGCATGTGGGAGTTCCTGGACCGCACCCTGTCGCTCGCGCTGCCGCGCATCCGCGACTTCCGCGGTCTGTCCCCCAAGCAGTTCGACGGCCGTGGCAACTACACCTTCGGTCTCACGGAGCAGGTCATGTTCCACGAGATCGACCAGGACAAGATCGACCGCGTCCGGGGTATGGACATCACCGTGGTCACCACGGCGACCAACGACGCTGAGGGCCGCGCGCTCCTTCGTCACCTCGGCTTCCCGTTCAAGGAGGCGTGAGCGAGATGGCGAAGAAGGCTCTGATCGCGAAGGCTGCTCGTAAGCCCAAGTTCGGTGTGCGCGCGTACACCCGCTGCCAGCGCTGCGGTCGTCCGCACTCCGTGTACCGCAAGTTCGGCCTGTGCCGCGTGTGCCTTCGTGAGATGGCTCACCGTGGCGAGCTGCCGGGCGTGACCAAGAGCTCCTGGTAACAGCCCTATTGGGTTGATGCAGGGCTCTCGGTAAGCATCTGGGTCGGCAGGCGGCCCACCTCACATGCATTAGGCTGGTGGGGTTGGGCGTCTGCCGCCCGTACGACTTACTACGCCGTAGGTCCACCGCGCCGCACCCGTCCCGTCTCGGATCGGGGAGAGGGATGGCGCACCAGGAAACCCCGGCGAGAGAGGCCGAAGGCCAATTCATGACCATGACTGATCCGATCGCAGACATGCTTACGCGTCTGCGGAACGCGAACTCGGCATACCACGACTCCGTGACGATGCCGGCATCGAAGATCAAGTCGCACATCGCGGAGATCCTCCAGCAGGAGGGCTTCATCACGGGCTGGCGCGTCGAGGACGCCGAGGTCGGCAAGAACCTCGTCCTGGAGCTGAAGTTCGGCCCCAACCGTGAGCGCTCCATCGCGGGCATCAAGCGGATCTCCAAGCCCGGTCTGCGGGTTTACGCGAAGTCCACCAACCTGCCGAAGGTGCTCGGCGGCCTCGGCGTGGCGATCATCTCCACGTCCCACGGGCTCCTCACCGACAAGCAGGCCGGCAAGAAGGGCGTAGGCGGAGAAGTCCTCGCCTACGTCTGGTAACGGAAGGGAACGGAGGAAACAGCTATGTCGCGCATCGGCAAGCTCCCCATCGCGGTTCCCGCCGGCGTGGACGTCACCATCGACGGCAACACGGTCTCGGTCAAGGGCCCCAAGGGCACGCTGACCCACACCGTCGTCGCGCCGATCGAGATCGTCAAGAACGAGGACGGGACCCTTCGGGTGACCCGCCCCAACGACGAGCGTCAGAACAAGGCCCTGCACGGCCTGTCCCGCACGCTGGTGGCGAACATGATCACCGGCGTGACCCAGGGTTACGTGAAGCGGCTCGAGATCAGCGGTGTCGGTTACCGCGTGACCGCCAAGGGCTCGAACCTCGAGTTCGCGCTCGGCTACAGCCACCCGATCACCGTCGAGGCGCCCGAGGGCATCACCTTCAAGGTGGAGACCCCGACCCGCTTCCAGGTCGAGGGCATCGACAAGCAGAAGGTCGGCGAGGTTGCGGCCAACATCCGCAAGCTGCGCAAGCCCGACCCGTACAAGGCCAAGGGCGTCAAGTACGAGGGCGAAGTCATCCGCCGCAAGGTCGGAAAGGCGGGTAAGTAAGCCATGGCATACGGGCAGAAGATCCTCAAGGGCGACGCCTACAAGCGCGCCGCGATCAAGCGCCGTCACATCCGGATCCGCAAGCGGATCGCCGGTACGGCGGAGCGTCCCCGTCTGGTCGTGACCCGCTCCAACCGTCACATCGTGGCGCAGGTGATCGACGACCTCAAGGGCCACACCCTGGCATCGGCGTCCACGCTGGACACCTCGATCCGCGGTGGCGAGGGCGACAAGTCCGCGCAGGCCAAGCAGGTCGGCGCCCTGGTCGCCGAGCGTGCCAAGGCCGCCGGTGTCGAGGCTGTCGTGTTCGACCGTGGTGGCAACCAGTACGCCGGGCGTATCGCCGCCCTGGCGGACGCCGCCCGCGAAGCCGGGCTCAAGTTCTGAGCCGGTTCCGTAGCTAGCGGAAAAGAGAGAGGTAAATCCAATGGCTGGACCCCAGCGCCGCGGTGGCGGTGCCGGTGGCGGCGAGCGGCGGGACCGGAAGGGCCGTGACGGCGGCGCAGCTGCCGCCGAGAAGACCGCGTACGTTGAGCGCGTCGTCGCGATCAACCGTGTCGCCAAGGTTGTGAAGGGTGGTCGTCGCTTCAGCTTCACCGCGCTGGTCGTGGTGGGCGACGGTGACGGCACCGTGGGTGTCGGATACGGCAAGGCCAAGGAGGTGCCGGCCGCCATCGCCAAGGGCGTAGAGGAGGCCAAGAAGCACTTCTTCAAGGTCCCCCGGATCCAGGGCACCATCCCGCACCCGATCCAGGGTGAGAAGGCTGCCGGCGTCGTGCTGCTCAAGCCCGCTTCTCCCGGTACCGGTGTTATCGCCGGTGGTCCGGTGCGTGCCGTGCTCGAGTGCGCCGGTATCCACGACATCCTGTCGAAGTCGCTCGGCTCCGACAACGCCATCAACATCGTGCACGCGACCGTGGAGGCCCTGAAGGGTCTGCAGCGTCCCGAGGAGGTTGCGGCCCGCCGTGGTCTGCCCCTCGAGGACGTCGCTCCCGCGGCTCTGCTGCGTGCGCGTGCCGGGGCGGGTGCGTGATGGCTCAGCTCAAGATCACGCAGGTCAAGTCCTACATCGGCAGCAAGCAGAACCACCGCGACACCCTGCGTTCCCTGGGCCTCAAGCGCCTGGGTGACGTGGTCGTCAAGGAGGACCGCCCCGAGTTCCGCGGCATGGTGCACACCGTCCGCCACCTCGTGACGGTCGAGGAGGTCGACTGATCATGGCGGAGCAGAACCCGCTCAAGATCCACAACCTCCGTCCCGCCCCGGGCGCCAAGACCGCCAAGACCCGTGTCGGTCGTGGTGAGGCGTCGAAGGGTAAGACGGCCGGTCGTGGCACCAAGGGCACGAAGGCCCGCTACCAGGTTCCGGAGCGCTTCGAGGGTGGCCAGATGCCGCTGCACATGCGCCTCCCGAAGCTGAAGGGCTTCAAGAACCCGTTCAAGACCGAGTACCAGGTCGTGAACCTCGACAAGCTGGCCGCTCTCTACCCCGAGGGTGGCGAGGTCACTGTCGAGGGTCTGGTGGCCAAGGGTGCGGTTCGCAAGAACGCGCTCGTCAAGGTCCTCGGCCAGGGCGAGGTCTCCGTGGCACTGCAGGTGACGGTCGACGCCGTCTCCGGCTCCGCCAAGGAGAAGATCACCGCCGCCGGCGGTACCGTCACCGAGCTCGTCTGAGATTCTCGGGCGTCTCGATGACCTGAACGATCCCGACCGGGGATATCCCACATGGGGTATCCCCGGTTGGTCGTTCCAAGGGGGCAGTCTCGCCGGTAAGGTGGCCTGCACTGCCAACTTTCACGGGGTGCTGCGGTTCGGGCACTCAGGGCGGCAGTCGGCCGTTACCCATGTCGTTGTTCAGTCGGAATCTCAAGACCGTCACCCTTGACGCAGATGCGCGGGGGTCGCAGGAGGCACCGTGCTCACCGCGTTCGCCCGGGCGTTCAGGACGCCCGACCTGCGCAAGAAGCTGCTCTTCACGCTCGGCATCATCGTGGTGTACCGGGTCGGTACGCACATTCCGATCCCGGGCGTCGACTACAAGAGCGTCCAGACGTGTATCGACGTTGCCAAGGGCAACCAGGGCCTGTTCGGACTGGTCAACATGTTCAGCGGTGGTGCGCTGCTGCAGATCACGATCTTCGCGCTGGGCATCATGCCGTACATCACGGCGAGCATCATTCTCCAGCTGCTGACCGTGGTCATCCCGCGCCTGGAGGCCCTGAAGAAGGAGGGCCAGGCGGGCACGGCGAAGGTCACGCAGTACACCCGTTATCTGACGGTGGCCCTCGCGATCCTCCAGGGCACCGGCCTGGTGGCGACCGCGCGCAGCGGCGCACTGTTCTCGGGCTGCCCGGTGGCGACCTCGATCGTCCCGGACCAGTCGATCTTCACCACCATCACGATGGTCGTCTGCATGACCGCCGGTACGGCCGTCGTCATGTGGCTCGGTGAGCTGATCACCGACCGCGGCATCGGCAACGGCATGTCGATCCTGATGTTCATCTCGATCGCCGCGACCTTCCCGTCGGCGCTGTGGGCGATCAAGAAGCAGGGCTCGCTGGCCGGCGGCTGGATCGAGTTCGGCACGGTCATCCTCGTCGGCCTCGTCATGGTCGGCCTGGTGGTCTTCGTCGAGCAGGCGCAGCGGCGCATCCCGGTCCAGTACGCGAAACGCATGATCGGCCGCCGGTCCTACGGCGGGACGTCGACCTACATCCCGCTGAAGGTGAACCAGGCGGGCGTGATCCCCGTCATCTTCGCGTCGTCGCTGCTCTACATCCCGGCCCTGATCGCTCAGTTCAGCGGGGGCGATTCCGGGTGGAAAGCCTGGATCCAGCAGAACCTGACCAAGGGCGACCACCCGATTTACATCACCATGTACTTCTTGCTCATCGTTTTCTTCGCGTTCTTCTACGTGGCCATCTCGTTCAACCCCGAGGAAGTCGCGGACAACATGAAGAAGTATGGTGGCTTCATCCCGGGCATCCGGGCCGGTCGGCCCACGGCTGAGTACCTCTCGTACGTGCTCAACCGCATCACCTGGCCGGGATCGCTGTACCTGGGTCTGATTGCTCTCGTACCGACAGTGGCGTTGGTCGGCTTCGGGGCGAGCCAGAACTTCCCGTTCGGCGGAACCAGCATCCTGATCATCGTGGGTGTCGGTCTTGAGACGGTGAAGCAGATCGAGAGCCAGCTCCAGCAGCGCAATTACGAAGGGTTCCTCCGCTGATGCGAATCGTCCTCGTCGGGCCGCCCGGCGCCGGCAAGGGAACGCAGGCCGCGTTCCTGGCCAAGAACCTGTCGATCCCGCACATCTCCACGGGCGACCTGTTCCGCGCCAACATCAGCCGGCAGACGGACCTGGGCAAACTGGCGAAGTCCTATATGGACCGTGGTGATCTGGTCCCGGACGAGGTCACGATCGCGATGGCCAAGGACCGCATGGAGCAGCCCGACGCGAAGAACGGCTTCCTGCTGGACGGCTTCCCGCGCAACGTGAAGCAGGCCGAGGCGCTGGACGAGATGCTCAGGACCGAGGGCATGAAGCTGGACGCGGTCCTCGATCTCGAGGTGCCCGAGGAGGAGGTCGTCAAGCGCATCGCGGGCCGTCGTGTCTGCCGCAACGACTCGGCGCACGTCTTCCACGTGTCGTACAAGCCGGCCAAGCAGGAAGGCGTCTGCGACATCTGCGACGGCGAGCTGTACCAGCGCGACGACGACTCCGAGGAGACCGTCCGCAAGCGGCTGGAGGTCTACCACACGCAGACCGAGCCGATCATCGACTACTACAAGTCGCAGGGCCTGGTGGTCACGATCTCCGCGCTCGGCAAGGTGGAAGAGGTCACCCAGCGCGCGATGGAGGCGCTCCAGCAGAAGGACGGCGCCAAGTAGTCGCTTCCGAGGCACACGGCCGCGGTTCCCTCCGGGAGCCGCGGCCGAGCTGTGAGCGGCGATGGGCGGTCCGCCCCACCCGTATCGTTGAAGACGTCCGTATTCTCTCCGGTCCAGAAAGGCCGCAGTCGTCATGGTGCAGATCAAGACCCCCGAGCAGATCGCCAAGATGCGTGAGGCGGGGCTGGTCGTCGCCGCCGTGCACGCGGCCACGCGCGAGGCGGCCGTGCCGGGCGCCACGACGAAGGACCTGGACGACGTCGCTCGCAAGGTCCTCGCGGAGCACGGAGCCAAGCCGAACTTCCTGGGGTACGGCGGTTTCCCCGCGACCATCTGCACCTCCGTGAACGAGGTCGTCGTCCACGGCATCCCGTCCGAGAAGGTCGTACTCAAGGACGGCGACATCATCTCCATCGACGCCGGCGCCATCGTCGACGGCTGGCACGGCGACGCGGCCTTCACGGCGTTCGTGGGGTCCGGTCACGCTCCGGAGCTGATCGAGCTCTCCCGTGTGACCGAGGAGTCCATGTGGGCCGGGATCGCGGCCATGAAGCAGGGCAACCGGCTCGTCGACGTCTCGCGTGCCGTCGAGACCTACATCCGCCGGCAGCCGAAGCCGGGCGGCGGCAAGTACGGGATCATCGAGGACTACGGCGGGCACGGCATCGGCACCGAGATGCACATGGACCCGCACCTGCTGAACTACGTGGACCGCCGTCGGGGCAAGGGCCCCAGGCTGGTCCCCGGGTTCTGCCTCGCCATCGAGCCGATGGTGTCGTTGGGTACCCCGAAGACGGACGTCCTCGAGGACGACTGGACCGTCATCACCACCGACGGCACCTGGTCCTCGCACTGGGAGCACTCCGTCGCCCTGACCGAGCGGGGTCCGCTGGTGCTGACGGCCCTCGACGGCGGCAGGGCCAAGCTCGCCGAGTACGGCGTGACGGCCGCGCCGGACCCGCTCGCCTGAAGGACGGTGTCCGGGAGGGGCTCCGCCCGCATGATGGGCTCCGGCATGGGGCAGACTTCCGCGATTCGTCTTTCCGAGGGGCCTGACGTAGACTGACTCGTCGGCTCTGGTGCATCCGCATGTCCGCATGCGGGACGCGGAGCCGATCAAGGTAGTCGATTCGAAGGGCGAAGCGTGGCCAAGAAGCAAGGTGCCATCGAGATCGAGGGCACTGTCGTCGAGTCTCTTCCGAACGCCATGTTCAAGGTCGAGCTCCAGAACGGCCACCAGGTCCTGGCACACATCAGCGGCAAGATGCGCATGCACTACATCCGCATCCTCCCTGACGACCGGGTCGTGGTGGAGCTTTCTCCGTACGACCTGACGCGTGGCCGGATCGTCTACCGCTACAAGTAGATCTTGCCGGTGCCCCGTCTCCACGGGGTGGTGGCACTGACCCGGAGAACCTCACATCCCATGAAGGTCAAGCCGAGCGTCAAGAAGATCTGCGACAAGTGCAGGGTGATCCGCCGTCACGGCCGGGTCATGGTCATCTGCGAGAACCCGCGCCACAAGCAGCGCCAGGGCTGACGCAGGACCGCAACCCTCTGCATCCGCAGAACTTCGCGCGACGCAAGCTGAATATGTTCATACGCAGAGCCCGGAACCGATCGGTTCCGATACCCCCGGTTCGGAGGCCGGGGACCCGGTTCGTACCTCGTACGGCGGCTGGGAGCCGGTTCTGCGGAAGACCTCCGAAGATCAACTGGAGCCATTGAATGGCACGCGTTTCCGGTGTTGACATCCCGCGCGAAAAGCGCGTGGAGGTCGCCCTGACCTACGTGTTCGGCATCGGCCGGACCCTCTCGAAGGAGACGCTGGCTGCGACCGGCGTCGACCCGAACACCCGCGTTCGTGACCTGAGCGAAGAGCAGCTGGTCGCGATCCGCGAGTACGTCGACAACAACATCAGGACCGAGGGTGACCTCCGTCGTGAGATCCAGGCCGATATCCGCCGCAAGGTCGAGATCGGCACCTACCAGGGTCTGCGGCACCGCCGCGGTCTGCCCGTCCGCGGTCAGCGCACCAGCACCAACGCCCGCACCCGCAAGGGCCCGCGTCGCGCCATCGCCGGCAAGAAGAAGCCGGGCAAGAAGTAGTCCGCAGCGGACACCTGTCCACGGTCTTCGCTGTAGGACCGACCACCTCCCGTAGGAGTTAGTAGATGCCCCCCAAGGGACGTCAGGGCGCTGCCAAGAAGGTGCGCCGCAAGGAAAAGAAGAACGTCGCTCACGGTCACGCGCACATCAAGAGCACGTTCAACAACACCATCGTTTCGATCACCGACCCGTCCGGCAACGTGATCTCCTGGGCCTCCGCCGGCCACGTCGGCTTCAAGGGCTCCCGGAAGTCCACGCCGTTCGCCGCGCAGATGGCCGCCGAGTCGGCCGCCCGCCGCGCCCAGGAGCACGGCATGCGCAAGGTCGACGTGTTCGTCAAGGGCCCGGGTTCCGGCCGTGAGACGGCGATCCGCTCCCTGCAGGCCACGGGCCTCGAGGTCGGCTCCATCCAGGACGTCACCCCGACCCCGCACAACGGCTGCCGTCCGCCGAAGCGCCGCCGCGTCTGACGCACGGCCGCTTCGCAGGACAGCGGTTTCGGGCGGTACGGCCCCTTCGGGTCGTACCGCCCGTACCCTTGCAGTACCCGCACCCTCCCGGGTGCGGCCCCGTCGGACGTCATATAGCGGGCGCCCACGACTGAAGGATCTGATCCACACATGCTGATCGCTCAGCGTCCCTCGT